>NZ_JBVKCZ010000005.1:63336-311866 GCF_055634335.1 Streptomyces sp. NPDC111802
GCAGTGACAGGCCCCGGGGGCTCAGCCGGGCCCGGGGGCGGTCGGGGCGAGGCCGTGGAGTGCCGGGGGACGGTGGTCCTCCGCCGGCGGCGGGGTGCCCCGTCTGTTCAGCTCCTCGTCCAGCGCCCTCGCCCGGGGACGTTGCCGAGTTGCCCGCCCGAGCCGGGAACGGCCGAGCCGAAGCCCGAGGGCACGCGGCAGCCAGGGCAGTGACAGGCCCCGGGGGCTCAGCCGGGCCCGGGGGCGGTCGGGGCGAGGCCGTGGAGTGCCGGGGGACGGTGGTCCTCCGCCGGCGGCGGGGCGCCCCGTCTGTTCAGCTCCTCGTCCAGCGCCATCGCCCGGGGACGTTGCCGAGTTGCCCGCCCGAGCCGGGAACAACCGAGCCGAAGCCCGAGGGCGCGCGGCGGCCTGGGCAGTGACAGGCCCCGGGGGCCTCAGCCGGGCCCGGGGGCGGTCAGGGCGAGGCCGTGGAGTGCCGGGTGACGGTGGTCCTCCGCCGGCGGCGGGGTGCCCTGTCTGTTCAGTTCCTCGTCCAGCGCCATCGCCGCGGTGACCAGCGCGAGATGGGTGAAGGCCTGGGGGAAGTTGCCGAGTTGCTCGCCCGAGGGGCCGATCTCCTCGGCGAACAGGCCGACATGGTTGGCGTAGGTGAGCATCTTGTCGAAGGCGTAACGGGCCTGGTCGAGCCGGCCGCTGCGGGCGAGGGCCTCGACGTAGAGGAAGCTGCACAGGTTGAAGGTGCCCTCGGATCCGCGCAGGCCGTCCGGGGAGGCCGTGGGGTCGTAGCGGTAGACCAGGCTGTCGCTGACGAGGTCGTGGTCCATGGCGTCGAGGGTGCTGAGCCAGTCCTGATCGTGCGCGGAAATGAAACCGACCCTGGGCATGAGCAACAGCGAGGCGTCCAGGACGTCGGTGTCGAAGTGCTGGACGAAGGCCTGCCGTTTGGCGCGCCAGCCCCGCTCCACGATCTGCCGGAAGACGGCGTCCCGGGCGACGGTCCAGCGCTCCAGGTCGGCGGGGCGGGAGGCGTAGACGGCCGCTCGGATGCCGCGGTCGAACGCCACCCAGGTCATCAGCCGGCTGTAGGTGAAGTTCTGCCGCCCGCCGCGGGTCTCCCAGATGCCCTCGTCGGGGCGGTCCCAGTGGTCGCTCAGCCAGTCCAGTACGCCGCTCAGCGCCTTCCAGCCGCGGAGCGCGCCGATGTCGCGGCCCACGATCAGGGCGTCTGCGGCCTCGCCGTAGATGTCGAGCTGGAGCTGGTCGGCGGCGGCGTTGCCGGCCCGGACGGGCCGTGAGCCCTGGTAGCCCTCCAGGTGGTCGAGGATCTCCTCGGTCAGATGGGGGTCGCCGTCGACCCGGTACATGATCTGCAGTGGGTCCCCGGTCGCCGCGCCCCCGGCCTCGATACGGTCGCGCAGCCAGCGCCGGTAGGCGTACGCCTCCGCCTCGAAGCCCAGGTCGATCAGGGCCCGCACGGACAGGGAGGCGTCGCGGATCCAGGTGTAGCGGTAGTCCCAGTTGCGCTCGCCGCCGATCTGCTCGGGCAGGCCCATGGTGGCCGCCGCGACGGGCGCCCCCGAGGGGGCGTAGGTGAGCAGCTTGAGCGTGATCGCCGAGCGGTTCACCACGTCCTGCCAGCGACCCCGGTAGGTGCACGACCGCAGCCAGGACAGCCAGAAGGCGCGGCAGCGGTTCAGCTGCCCGACGACGTCGTCGAGGGACGGTTCGGGCGGGGCGGTGCCGCCGCTGTCGGTGCTGGTCAGCACGATGGCGACGACCTGGCCGGCCGAGAGCGTGAAGCGGGCGGTGAGGTCGTCGCCGTCGGAACGCAGCGGGACGTCACCGGTGATCCGCAGATGCAGGTCGGTCCCTGGGCCGTGCAGGAGGGCGGAGTGGTCGTTCGGCCGGGTCAGGGTGTGCGGGGCCCGGCCGTAGTCGAAGCGGGGCCGGCAGGCGAACACGAAGGGCAGGCTTCCGCGTACGACCCTGACGACCCGCACCAGGGTGTGCCGGTCGGTCGCGGCGGGCGACTCGACGGGCACCATGAAGTCGGCGACCTCACCGACGCCGCCCGGGGCCATGAACCGGGTGACCAGGATGGCGGTGTCGGGCAGATACAGCTGCCGAACCGTCGTGCCGCCGTCGCGGAGGTCCACCGCCAGCCGGCAGTGGCCCCCGCGCTCGCTGTCCAGCAGCGAGGCGAACAGGCTGGGCGAGTCGAAGCGGGGGCTGCACCACCAGTCGACGGTTCCCTCGCTGGACACGAGGGCGGCGGTCTGGAGGTCGCCGACCATGCCGTGCTCCGCGATGGGCGGATACCGGTTCATGGGCCTGCCCTCTACTGCATGTCGCCTCTACTACCACTACTGCATGTCGCCGCGCGGCATGCGGTTGGCGGAGCCGCTGAAGTCTTCCTTCCGTGCGACGCACAGCGCCCAGATGATGAACCCGGACATCGCGATCATGACGACCGACCACACCGGGTAGTACGGCAGGGAGAGGAAGTTGGCGATGATGATCAGCCCTGCGATGGCCACACCGCCGACCCGTGCCCACATCGACGGCTGGAACAGCCCGATGCCGATGATCACGGCGACCGCGCCCAGGACGAGATGGACCCAGCCCCAGCCGGTGAGGTCGAACTCGAAGACGTAGTTGCCGGTGGCGACGAAGACGTCGTCCTCGGCGATCCCCATGATGCCGCGGAAGACGGCGATGATTCCGGCGATGGTGAGCATGACGGCGGCGAAGACCGTCAGGCCGCTGGCCCAGGCGTACTTCGCCGTGCCCGCCTGCCTCGTCTGCGTGCTGGCCATGGTTGTGCCTCGTTTCGTTGTGGGGGTCCCCGCTGGTACGAGCTCAGGTGTGGCGGGACGTGGTGGCATCGGAACGGGCCGAGGGTCCGGCGCCGCTCAGGACGAGCTCCTTGGCACGGCGGAACTCGTCGTCCGTGATGTCGCCGTGGCTGCGCATCTCGGACAGCCTGGCGAGTTCCTCGGCGCTGCTCTTGCTCCCGCCCGCCGTGTCACGGACGTAGTCGTCGAACGCCCGCTGCTGTGCCTGGGCGTGGGAGATCTCGCGGCCGCCCATTTCCTTGCCGCGGGCGATGAGGTAGACGAACACGCCGAGGAACGGCAGCACGATGCAGAAGACCAGCCAGCCGGTCTTGCCCCAGCCGCTCAGGGAGTCGTCGCGGAAGATGTCGCCGATGATCCGGAAGAGCAGGACGAACCACATGATCCACAGGAAGAACCACAGCAGCGTCCAGAACATGCTCAGCAGCGGATAGTCGTAGGCGAGGTACGTGTTCGTGCTCATCGTCTGCCTCCGTCCCTGGCGGGGCGTTCGCCGCTCCCACCGTCTTCAGCGTGCGCATGCTCAAGAGGAACGGCCTCACCCAGGGCGGGTGAAGCGTGCCCGGTGGAGCGCGGACCGCCAGGCGAAGGCCACCCCCAGCTCGACCAGTCCGAGCAGCACCAGCCACAGGCCGAGCAGCCGTGTCAGGACGACGGCGGACTCGCTGGGCAGGGCCAGCACCACGATGCCCGCGACGACGCCCAGCGCCCCGGCGGCGAGGACGAAGCCGCGGTGGGGCAGGCCCCTGGCGGCGAGGGCGGTCCAGGCGGTCAGCATGCCCGTGACGACCCAGACGGCGCCGACGATCAGGGAGAGCGCGGCGATCGTCTGCAGCGGGTGGCGCAGGCACAGCACTCCGGCGAGGACGTACAGCGCCGCCGCGAGCAGCCCCAGGTGCCGGTCGCCGTGCTCCCGGGCGAAGGAGGCCACGAATCGGAAGCCGCCGGTGACCAGCAGATACAGCCCGATGATCACCGCCAGGACGTGCAGGGTCGCGTGCGGCCAGGCCAGCGCGACAACGCCCGGCACCAGCGTGGCCACCGCCGACCCCAGCAGCCAGCCCCATGAGCCGCCGAGCTTCGCCAGCACCAGCTCGGTGTCCTGTTCCGGGGCGGGAACCGTCCCGTCGGTCAGAGGATCGGGCCCGGGGTCCGGCGCGGGACCACGCGACACGGTCATGGCTCCTCCTCGCGTGGTACGACCGGACACACCGGACGCCCCGACGGGACGGCGCTCGGCACCCTCACTGGCTCAGCGTCGCGTGCGCCGCCGCGTGCCGGGTCACCCATGGCGGGTGATCCGCTACTGCGGCGGTGGCGATGAGGTGGGCTTGGAAGGGCCTGCCGTTCTGCCCGGAGCAGGGCGCCGGCCGCCCGGAGGTGGAGGGTGAGCCATGTCGATACCGAGTGCGTTGACGGCCTCGCTGTCGCCGGACGAGAGGGCGGCGTACGGCAGAAGCGCCCGAAGGCGGGCCTCGCGGTCCGGTCAGGGCCGCATCGAGGCGGGCGGCGACCGGCCCGACCCGATCGAGGTGATCGAGCGTCAGTCGGCCACCCGTATCCAGGAGCTGGTGCCGATCCGCTACGGCCGGATGCTGGAGTCGCCGTTCCGTTTCTACCGGGGCGCCGCGGCCATCATGGCGATGGACCTGGGCCGGCTGCCGGACACGGACCTGACGACGCAGCTGTGCGGGGACGCCCATCTGCTGAACTTCCGGCTGCTGGCGTCGCCGGAGCGCCATCTGGTCTTCGACATCAACGACTTCGACGAGACGCATCCCGGCCCGTTCGAGTGGGACGTCAAACGGCTGGCGGCCAGCTTCGTGATCGCCGCCCGCGCCAACGGGTTCTCCACCGCCGAGCAGGACGACGCCGTACGGGCGTGTGTGCGGGCGTACCGGACGCGGATGCGGGAGTTCGCCGGGATGGGCACCCTGGACATCTGGTACGCGCAGGACGACGCCGATCACATGCGTGAGCTGATGGCGTCGTCGATGAACAAGGAGACCAGGCGACGCACGGCCCAGGCCACCGCGAAGGCACGCACCCGCACCCATCTGGAGGCCTTCGCCAAACTCACCCACGTCACCTCCGAGGGCCGGCGGATCGCGCCGGACCCGCCGCTCATCACACCGCTCAGCGACCTGATGGCCGACTCGTCCGGGGGCGAGGAGGCCAAGGAGCTGCAGACCGTCTTCGAGGACTACGCGAAGAGCCTGTCGTCCGAGCGCCGGCACCTGCTCGGCCGCTACCACCTGGTGGACATCGCCCGGAAGGTCGTGGGGGTCGGCAGCGTCGGCACCCGCTGCTGGATCATCCTGCTGCTCGGCCGCGACGACTCGGATCCCCTGCTGCTCCAGGCCAAGGAGGCCCAGGAGTCGGTGCTGGCCGCGCACGTCCGCGGTGAGCGCTACGACAACCAGGGCCGCCGCGTGGTGAACGGGCAGCGGCTGATCCAGACGACCAGCGACATCTTCCTGGGCTGGACCCACATCGTCAGCGGTCTCGACGGCCGCGAGCGGGACTTCTATGTACGGCAGCTGCGGGACTGGAAGGGCATCGCGCGGCCGGAGACCTGGGACCCCGCCATGCTGCGCCTGTTCGGCGAGCTGTGCGGCGGCAGCCTCGCGCGGGCCCACGCCCGCTCCGGCGACCCCGTCGCCATCGCCGCCTACGTGGGCGGCAGCGACCGCTTCGACCGTGCGCTGACCGAGTTCGCGCAGGCGTACGCCGATCAGAACGACCGGGACTTCGAGGCGCTGGGTGCGGCCGTCCGCTCGGGGCGGGTGCCGGCGTCCGATCTGTGACGTCAGTCGGGCAACTGCCGCATCTCCACCACCCGCAGCCCCAGCGACTGGCAGCGGGCCAGCAGCCCGTACAGGTGGGCGTCGTCGATGACGGGGCCGTACAGCAGCGTCTGAGTGGACATCACCACGTGATCCAGTTCCGGAAAGACCTTGGCCAGGGTCTCCGACACATGTCCTTCGACTCGGATCTCGTAGCGCATGTGCTGCCCTCCCGCCGACAGACGCTGGCAGACCTGCTGGAGTCATCGTCCCGCCCGGGGAAAGGGCCGCACCTCACCCGGCAGAGGTGACCCGCCGGGTTCAGTGGGTCAGGACGAGCTTGAACAGGATGATCAGCAGGCCGAGCACCAGATTGACGGCGGCAGTGACGGCCATCAGACCGCCCGAGGCGCCGGCCCGCCGGGCCGCGGCCAGTGACCAGCCCACCTGCCCGGCCACCGCCACGGACAGCGCGAGCCACACCGCACCGGACAGGTCCAGCCCAAGGAGCGGACTGACGGCAACGGCCACCGCCGGCGGGACGGCCGCGTTGACGATGGGCCATTCGTCGCGGCACACGGCCAGTACGGTCCTCAGGTCCAGCGTGTGCTGCGCCAGACGGGCACCGAACAGCTGGGCGTGCACATGGGCCACCCAGAAGACCAGGCCGGTGAGGATCAGCAGCAGGACCAGTTCCAGGCGGGGGAAGGACCCCAGGTCACCGGCACCGATCACCACGGACGCGGCGAGCATGGAGCCGTAGACACCGCCGGTGTAGTCGGCGTGCTCCCTGCGCGCCGCCCGCCGCTCCCGCGCCGTCGCGGGCCGGGTTCTGGACATGACCGCCTCCCGAATCAGGTCCGTACGGCCGCGGACGTCACAGCAGGTGCAGCTCGCGGGCTCGTCGTACGGCGTCGCCGCGGCGGTTGACCGCCAGCTTCCGGTAGACGCTCTTGAGGTGGGTCTTCACCGTGTTCACGGAGACATACAGGTCGGCGGCGATGTCCTCGGTCGACATCATCTGGGCGAGCCGCTCCAGCACATCGCGCTCGCGTCCGCTCAGGTGCTCCACCAGCAGCGGGGCGGGCTCGTCGGACGCGGTCCCCGGGATGAGCCAGTCGGCGGCCAGCTCGCGCAGCGGCGGGCCGGCCAGATAGGGCCCGAGCCACGCCCCGGCCTCCAGGAAGGGGCGCCGCAGCCGCTCTCGCCGGGCGTCCGTGAGTGACCGGGCGAGCAGCCGGCGGGCGGTGGCGAGGTCGCCCGCCTCGTGCGCGGCCTGCGCCCTGAGCAGGGCGGCCCGCACGAGCACCGCGGGGCCGGTGGCCGACTCGGCGCCGATCACGTCGAGCAGCTTCATTGCCGTGTCCCGGTTCCCGGCCGCGAGGTGGGCCCGCGCCGCGCCCACCGCACAGGTCGGCAGGTCGCCGGACACCGGCTCCAGCACCTCCGCGGCCTCGTCCGCGCGGCCTTCGGCGAGGTGGGCGGCCGAGGCGACCAGCGCGGCGTGGCTGCGCTCCCACGGTGAGGCGACATCGGCGGTCACCGCCGGTTCGGTGGCCGCGAGGGCGGCGCGGGTCCTGCCCCGGGCCAGCAGCAGGTGGGCCGTCGCGATGGACCGGCCCGCGGCGGTCACCGGGTCGCGCACCGCGAAGCGGCTCGTCTGGTCGATGAGCGCCTGTGCCTCGGCCAGTTCGTTGCGGTCGACGGCCACGGCGGCCAGCACCAGCCGCCCGAGCGCGGACACGGACGCCTCGGGCAGGCTGAAGCGCTCCGTCTCGGTCATCGCCGCCACGGCCTGGCGTTCCGCCCTGGTCGGCCAGCCGTCGAGGTAGTCGATGAGCGCCAGATGCTCCAGGGACTCCTCCCTGGGCAGTGCCGTCGCGGCGCCGGCGGTGGTGTCGGCGACGGTGCTGAGCGCGGCCCGCGCCTCCTCGAAGTGCCCGGCCCACAGCCGGGTCGAGCCCAGCTGGGTCAGCAGCAGCGCGGGCAGCTCCGGGTGCCGCTCCAGCAGCTGGGCCGGGACCTCCGACTCCAGTTCACGGGCCGTGCGCACGGCCTGCTCGGCCCGGCGGGGGGACCCGGACAGCCGGGCCGCGAGCGCCTCCAGCAGGGCACAGCTCAGCCGGGCCGCCGCGGGGTCGTCGGTGTCGGCGGTCAGCTGCTCGTGGGCGTGGTGGAGGCGGGCCAGCGCACGATCCAGGTCGCACCGGGACAGGTCGCGCGCCGCGCGGACGAGGTCGGCCGCGGGGCTGGTCGTCTCGGGGCCCATGCCGGAGAACAGCTCGGCCAGGTCGTCGGAGCACATGCCGGTGAAGAGCTGTCCGATCGCCAGGTCGTCGACGAAGGCGCGGGCGGTGAAGTCCCACTCCCCCGCGGCGGCACCGTGGGCCAGCATCTCCGGCAGCAGCCCGGAGCTCCGCAGCCACCGCGCGGCCCGCAGGTGCAGCTCCGGTTCCAGGTCGGCGGAGCGCTCCCGCAGATGGGCCCGGAGTATCTCCCGGAACAGCGGGTGCAGGCGGTACCAGCTGTGCCCGAGGTCCTCGACGAACGCGTTCTCGCGGTGCAGCCCGGCGAGGATGGCCTCGGCGTCGCTCCGGCCGGTCAGCGCGTCCGCGAGGCCCACGCAGAAGCGCTCCAGGACGCTGACCCGCAGCAGCAGGTCCTGGGTGGGCGGCGGCTGCCGGTCGAGGACCTCCGCGAGCAGGAAGTCGGCGACCGTGCTGTGCCCGGCCTCGAACTCCTTCAGATATGCCTCCGGGTCCGGGCGCTGCCGTGCGGCCAGGGCGCACAGCCGAAGGCCGGCCGCCCAGCCCCCGGTGCGGTCCACGAGGGCGTCCGCCGCGTGGACGGGCAGGCGCAGCCCGTGCAGTTCCAGGAGGGCGACCGTCTCCTCGGGGGTGAAGGCCAGCTCGGCGTTGCGGATCTCGGTGATCGCACCGGCCGTGCGATAGCGGTGCAGCGGCAGCAGCGGTTCGTTGCGGGTGACGATGACCAGACGCAGCCCGGGTCCGGCGTGGTGCAGCACGAACGCCAGCTGCCGCGAGATCTCCGGTGCGCTGACCCGGTCGTACTCGTCGAGCACGACCGTCACGACGCGTTCGCCTTCGGCCAGTCGCGCGGCGAGCCGGGCCAGCAGGGTGCGGCCGACCTCGCTCGCGCCGGAGGGGCAGCCGAGGTCGCCGACCGGCACACCGTGGATGCGCAGCGCCTGCAGCAGATGCGCCCAGAACATTCGCGGGCCCTGGATCGCCGCGTCGAGCGTGAGCCAGGCCACCGGCTGTCCCAGGCCCGCCGCCCAGTCGGCGACCAGCAGGGTCTTGCCCGCTCCGGCGGCGCCGTTGACCATCGTCAGCGGTGTGCGCAGGGCCTGGTCGAGATGCTCGACCAGCCGGGCGCGCCGCAGGAATGTGGCGGGACGGGCCGGCAGCGCGAACCGGGTCCGCAGGAACGGGTCTCCCAGCGGATCAAGGTGGGGCGCGGCCGTTTCGTACGGAATGTCCTCGATCGCTGGCACCACGCTCACCGCCCTGCGGGATCGGGGATGCTGCTCCCCTCACCACCATCACAGCTTTGCCGCGTTCCTGCGCGCCGGGCTCCGAAAGCCGCCCCGACCACGCTCCGCGGGAGGGAGACGCAGGTCACATTCGCCGATGTCACAGAGGCTCGGGCCACCTCGTCCCGTGGATGTAGCCACTACGACGGCCAAGGGAGCACACCATGGACGCGCGACTGAACCTCCTCACCGACCCGACCACCGCCAAGGCCCTCAAGCACGTCATGTCGGCGGGCAGGGCGATCAAGGACTCGGCGCTGCCGGCCACCACCCAGGAGCTGGTGTCGCTGCGTGTGAGCCAGATCAACGGCTGCGCGGTCTGCGTCGACATGCACACCAAGGAGGCCGCGGCGGCCGGGGAGAGCACGGTGCGGCTGAACCTGGTGGCCGTGTGGCGGGAGGCCACGGTCTACACCGAGGCCGAGCGGGCCGCGCTGGAGCTGGCGGAGGCGGGGACCCGGATCGCGGACACGGGCGTCGGGGTCGCCGACGAGGTGTGGGAGCGGGCCGCCCGGCACTACGACGAGGAGCAGCTCGCCGCGCTGCTGATGCTGATCTCGTTCATGAACCTGGCGAACCGGATGAACGTCATCACCCGGCAGCCCGCCGGCGACTACAAGGCCGGGCAGTTCCACTGACCGCCTCGGCGGCCGAAACAGCTTCGACGGGAGAGGACCGCGCGTGAACAAGGTCGAGGAGTTCGAGGTACTGCGCCCGCTGCTGTTCTCGATCGCCTATCGGATCCTGGGCAGCGTGGGCGAGGCCGAGGACGCGGTGCAGGAGACCTGGCTGCGCTTCGACGGCTCGCCGACCCGGCCCACGTCGGCCAAGGCCTATCTGTCGGCGGTGGTCACGCGGATCTCGATCGATGTGCTGCGTTCCGCGCGGGTGCGGCGCGAGGAGTACGTCGGCCCGTGGTTCCCCGAGCCGCTGCTGAGCGACCCGTACCAGGATCCGGCGCGCTCGGTGGAGCTCGCCGACTCGGTGTCGATGGCGGCGCTGCTGCTGTTGGAGCGGCTCAGTCCGCTGGAGCGGGCGGTGTTCGTGCTGCGGGAGGTGTTCGGCTTCGGCTTCGACGAGATCGCCACGGCGGTGGACCGCTCGGAGGCGGCGTGCCGTCAGCTGGTGGTACGGGCACGGCGGCACATGGAGGCCGGGCGGCCCCGGTTCGCGGCCGACCGACGGGAGCGGCAGGAGCTGGCGGCGCGGTTCTTCGACGCGCTGAAGGACGGTGACATGGGCGGGCTGCAGGAGCTGCTGGCCGCCGATGTGCAGCTCGTGGGGGACGGCGGCGGGAAGGCACCGCAGCTGGCCAGGGCCGTCGTGGGCGCGCGGAAGGTGGCCCGGCTGCTCGCCACCGTTGTCCCGCGGATGGCCCGGGTCGACATCTCGTTCGAACCGCGCGAGATCAACGGCCAGCCCGGTGCCGTCTACCGCGACCGGGACGGCAGGGTGCTGCAGACCCTGGTGCTCGACGTCCTGGACGGCCGGATCCAGACGATCCGCACAGTGCTCAACCCCGACAATCTCGGGCACCTGGGCCGGCCGGCTGACGCCTGGGCGATCACCCGCGAACTGAAGCAGATCCCGGCGGTGGACCCGCGCCACCCCTGACCGCATCGTCCGGCACCGGTCCCTCCCCTCGTGGGGACCGGTGCCGAACGGCGGGGCGGAGTCGATCCGTGACCCGCCGGCCGCGTGGGCCGGAGGGTCAGAGCGGATCGAGCAGATGGAGAGCGACGCGCCGTGCCACCGGCTCCGGCGGAAGGTGTCCGAGAACATGCGGCGCCATGAGTGGTGTCTCCGAGCTACTGGCTGGTGGCCTGCCTGGTCGACGCGCGATGCTTGCGCATTTGCGACGTGATCCTGCCAGCCGAGGGTGCCGGAGAGGAGGTTCCGGTCTCCGGGTGGGACCTTAGCCGCAGGTCAGCCGTATAAAGTGAGTTTTCCGGTCCGGATGACAAGTGCGGCTGAGCAAAGGAGTGGAGGCCTTGAGTTCCGACTCGTCGGCGCGCACAGCCTTCGCGGAACGGCTCGCGTTGCTCTACAAGGAGGCCGGCAACCCGCCCCTGAAGAGCGTGTCCGAGGCGGTCGTCCGGCTCCAGCGGGTCGACGAGCGAGGGCGTCCCGTACGGGTCTCCGCCCAGCGGATCAGCGACTGGCGTCGGGCCAGGAACGTGCCCGCCCACTTCGCCGCCCTCTCTGCCGTACTGCATGTGCTGATCCCCCAGGCGCGGCGCGAGCGGCCCACGCCCGTGTCCGCCGGACTGTACGACCTCGGCCAGTGGCAGCGCCTCTGGGAGCGGGCGACGGCGACGGCCGGGGAAGAGGAGGAGCAGACTCCGGTCGAGGCGCCCGCGGTGGCCGGGGGGGTGTGCCCGTACCGGGGACTGGCCTCCTACCGGCAGCAGGACGCCCGCTGGTTCTTCGGCCGGGAGCGCAGTACCGAGGCCCTGGTCGCCCAGCTCCGCGCGGTGGAGAAGACCGGCGGTCTGGTCATGCTCGTCGGCGCCTCGGGGGCCGGGAAGTCCTCCCTGCTGAACGCCGGCCTGGTGCCCGCCCTGCGCGGCGGCGTGCTGGGCGGGAAGGGCGACGGGGCCGGCACGGTCGTCCAGCTCGTGCCGGGCGGCGATCCGCTCGCCGAACTGACCCGCCGGATACCGGAACTCGCGGACGTCGTCGCCTCCTCGTCGGGCCCGGACCGGCCTGCGGACCTGGAGGAGGCGGGCGGCCCGGAGGAGGCCGCCGCCCGGGACAACGGTGCCGGCTTCGCGCACGCCACGCGTGAGGCCGTCGCCGCATGGGCCCGCCGTGAGGCGTCCGCCACCACGCCTCCCGTGCTCATCGTCGACCAGTTCGAGGAGACCTTCACCCTCTGCCCCGACGAGGCGGACAGGCGCACCTTAGTCCGGCTCCTGCACGCC
The DNA here is from genome assembly GCF_055634335.1 of Streptomyces sp. NPDC111802. Classification (NCBI taxonomy): domain Bacteria; kingdom Bacillati; phylum Actinomycetota; class Actinomycetes; order Kitasatosporales; family Streptomycetaceae; genus Streptomyces; species Streptomyces sp. NPDC111802. The sequence continues at coordinate 75,455 of NZ_JBVKCZ010000005.1, forward strand.
GCCTGCACCCCCGCCGACCCCGGCGACCCGCCCCCCGTCCTGGTCGTCCTCGGCATCCGCGCCGACTTCTACGAGCAGTGTCTGTCCCACCCGGAGCTGGCCGACGCGCTGCAGCACCGGCACATGGTGCTCGGCCCGCTGACCACCCCGGAGCTGCGGGAGGCGGTGACCGGCCCGGCCAAGGCCGTGGGTCTCGAATTGGAGCCGGGGCTGGCCGAACTGATCGTGCGCGAGGTGAGCGCGGACGGGCCGCGCGGCACCCATGACTCGGGCGCGCTGCCGCTGCTGTCGCACGCGCTGCTCGCCACCTGGCAGCGGCGCAAGGGCGGCCGGCTGACGGTGGCCGGATACCGCGCGGCCGGCGGCATTCAGGGCGCGGTCGCCGCCACCGCCGAGCGCGCCTGGTCCGGCCTCGACCCGGCGGCCCGCTCGGCCGCGCGGCTGCTGCTGCTCCGGCTGGTCCGGCTCGGCGAGGACACCCAGGCGACCCGGCGGCGCGGGACGCGACGGCAGCTGGCGGCGGAGTCGACGAATCCCGGCAAGACGGAGGAGTCGCTCGAAGCGCTGGTGCGCGCCCGGCTGGTGACGCTGGACGCGGAGACCGTGGAGATCACCCACGAGGCGCTGCTGCACGCCTGGCCCCGGCTGCGGACCTGGATCGACGAGGACCGACAGGGCAATCTGCTGCGCCAGCGCCTGGAGGAGGACGGCCAGGCCTGGGAGGCCTCGAACCGTGACTCCTCGCTGCTGTACCGGGGTTCCCGGCTGGAGCAGGCGCACAGGTGGGCGCGGTCGGCCGGGGACACCTTCCTCACCCGCGGCGCGGTGGAGTTCCTGGCCGCCTCGGTGCGGCTGCGCAGGCGCACCGTGTGGATCATGCGCAGCGCGGTCGCGGCGCTCGTCGCGCTGGCGATGCTGGCCGTGGGCGCGGCGGTGGTCGCCTGGCAGCAGCGGAACGACGCCATGTTCGCGCAGGTGCTCGCCGAGGCCGACCGCTTCCAGTACTCCGACCCATCGCTGTCCGCCCAGCTCGACCTGGTGGCCCACCGGCTGCGCCCGGACGACGAGGACACCACCAGCCGGCTGATCTCCATCGTGAACGCGCCGCTCGCCACGCCCCTGCGCGGCCACACCGGCGCCGTCTACCTCACCAGCTTCAGCCCGAACGGCCGGCTCCTGGCCACGGCCAGCTACGACCGGACCGTACGGCTGTGGGAGGTGTCCGACCGGGATCGGCCGAAGCCCCTCGGCAAGCCCCTGACCGGGCACAAGAGCTGGGTGAGCAGCGCGGTCTTCAGCCCCGACGGCAACACTCTCGCCAGCGCCGCCGACGACGGCACGGTCCGGCTGTGGGACGTGACCGACCCGGGCCGGCCGCGTCCGATCGGTGCGCCCCTGACCGGGCACGAGGGCACGATCTACCTGATCGCCTTCAGCCCCGACGGCCGTACGCTCGCCTCCGTCAGCGAGGACCGCACGGTACGCCTGTGGGACGTGGCCGATCCGAAGCGGCCCAAGGCGCTCGCCACGCTGAGGGGTGCCGAGGCCGCCGTGCGGTCCGTGGCGTTCAGTCCCGACGGCCGGACCCTGGCGGCCGGGGGCGACGACGACACCATCCGGCTGTGGGACGTGGCCGAGCCGGGCCGGCCCGAGCAGCTAGGCACGCTGACCGGGCACACCGACCTGGTGCACTCCGTCGCCTTCAGCCCGGACGGCCGCACCCTCGCCAGTGGCAGCGCGGACGACACGATCCGGTTGTGGGACGTGACCGACCCGCGGCACGGGCGCCGGCTCGGCGCACCGCTCACCGGGCACACCGGCCCCATCTGGTCGGTCGCCTTCAGTCCCGACGGCACCATGCTCGCCGCCGCCAGCGCCGACAGCACCGCGAGCCTGTGGAACGTCAGCGACCCGGCGTACCCCTCCCAGGTCGGCGAGCCCCTCGCGGGCGCCAGCGGGGAGATGTACGCGCTGGGCTTCAGCCCCGACGGCCGCACCCTCGCCACCGGCAGCGGCGACAGCAAGGTCCGGCTGTGGTCGATCCCGACGTCGGACATGATCGGCCGCGGCGGCGCGTTCCGGCCGGACGGCAAGGTGCTCGCCACCGCCGCGCGCGACGGCAGCGTCCGGCTGTGGAACGTGGCGAAGCCCGCCCGGCCCACCCTGCTGAACAGGCCCTTCATGCCCGGCGACGGTGGCCAGCGCTCCCTGGTGTTCTCCCCCGACGGCCGCACCCTCGCGGTGCTGACCGGCAGCCGTCAGGTCCATCTGTGGGACATCGGCGACCCGGCCCGGCCGGTCTCCCTCGGCCCGCCCCTCACCCTGCGCACCCGGTTCATGGGTCCCGACGCGCTGGCGTTCAGTCCGGACGGGCGCACCCTGGCCACGGCCTACGACGACCGCACCATCCGGCTGTGGAACGTCGCCGACCCCTCCCGGGTGGTTCCCCTCGGGTCACCGATCACGGGCCACACCGGCTACATCAACTCCCTGGTCTTCAGCCCCGACGGGCACACCCTGGCCAGCGGCAGCGCGGACTCCACCGTCCGGCTGTGGAACGTGACCGAACCGGACCGGCCGAGCGCACTGACCGCGCTCACCGGTCACACCGGGCCCGTCAACGCGCTCGAATACAGCCCGGACGGCCACACGCTGGCCAGCGGCAGCGACGACGACACCGTACGGCTGTGGGACGTCACCGACCCGCGCGAGGCGAGCGAGCGGGGCTCGCCCCTCACCGGCCACACCGAGGCGGTCGTGTCGCTGACGTTCAGCAAGGGCGGGCGCTATCTGGCCAGCGGCGGCAACGACAACACGGTCCGGCTGTGGAACGTCGCCGGCCCGTCCGGCGCCTCCGCGATCGGCCAGGCGATGAGCCCCAACGCCAAGACGGGCTACTTCCTGTCCTTCAGCCCCGCCAGCCACATGCTCGGCGTCTCCAGCGGCACCGACACCGTGCGGCTGTGGAACCTGAACGTGGACCAGGCGATCGACCGCGTCTGCTCGACCACCCAGGGCGTGCTCACCCGGGAGAAGTGGGACGAGTACCTGCCGCGGCTGTCGTACGAGCCGCCGTGCGCGCGGTAGCTCACCCCTCAGTTCCCCTCCGTGACGGTCCGGAGACGCAAGTGGCATCACGAGGCTTGAGCGGACAGCGGTTTCCGTGATCCCGATCACAACACCTCGTCGCAGCCGAAGAGGCGGCTCCCGAGAGGCAGGCAGCCTTGTTACTGTTGGCCCCAGCCCGATCGCTGGTGCATCCCCCGTCGCCAGCGATCGGGCGTTCGCATGTGAGGAGTCGTACGCTGAGGCTGTGCCCAAGGCGTACGAAGTGACCGTGGACGACGCGCGACGCCCCCGCACCCCGATGCTCCGCGACAACCACCGGCACCAGTGGGAGAAGGACCGGGTGCGCCGCCCGCACGCCACGCGGGCCGCCACCGGCGCCACGGAACACGAGACCGGCCTCGACCTGCGGGACCTCGTCTTCCACGCCCGCTACCGCGAGATCGCCGCACCCCGTGAACTCGCGGCCGCGTTCGGCGTACCGAAGGGGACCCTGCTGCTGGAGCGCGGCTACCGGACGCGGTACACGGCCGAGAGCGCCCCGTTCAGCCTGGTGACCTCCTATCTGGTGCGCGAGCTGATCGCCGCCAACCCCGATCTGCTGGACTCGGCCAACGAGCCCTGGCCGGGCGGCACTCAGAACCAGCTCTACACCGTCGGCGTCGAGGTCGGCAGGGTCGAGGAACGGGTCTCCGCACGGCCACCGACGCCCCAGGAGGCGCGGGAGCTGGGGCTGCCGCCGGGGACGAGCGTGCTGCTGCTGCGCAAGACGTCGTACGACATCACGGACCGCGTCGTGGAGATCGCCGAGGTCACCCTGCCCGGCGACCGCGCGGACCTGCTCTTCACCACGTCACTGGAAAGGTGGTGAACGCCGCCGTGTCCCGGCGCGTCATCGTCGTCACCGCGGTCCACGGCCCTTCGGCGCGCTTTCTGCCCGAGGCCCACAAGTCGCTGCGCGCGCAGGACTTGCCGCCGGGCTGGGAGTGGCACTGGGTGATCCAGGAGGACGGCCGGACGGACGAGGTCCGCCCCTACGTCCCCGACGACACCCGCGTGACCTTCCGTCAGGGCCGCCCCGGGGGCCCGGGGGTGGCGCGCACCTTCGCGCTGGCGCACGCCGAGGGCGAGTACGTGAAGATCCTGGACGCCGACGACCAGCTCACCCCGGGGGCGCTGGCCCGTGACCTCGCCGCCCTGGAGGCCGACCGCGCCCTCGGCTGGACGACCTCCCGGGTCCTGGACCTCCTACCGGACGGCACGACGGCCGGTTTCCCCGGCGATCCCGACGAGGGGCCGATCGAGCGGGGCGCCGTGCTCGACTTCTGGGACGCCAACGACTTCCGCGCCCAGGTCCACCCGGCGACCCTGTGCGTCCGCCGGGACCTCCTGCTCGCGCTCGGCGGCTGGATGGCGCTCCCGGCGTCGGAGGACACCGGCCTGCTGCTCGCCCTCAACTCCGTGAGCCGGGGCTGGTTCTCGGCCGAGGTCGGCCTGCTCTACCGCAAGTGGGAGGGCCAGGCGACGGGTCAGGCGGCGCATGTCGACCCCGCGGAGCGGCAGGCCCGCATGGCCGTGGTGGCGGCCAGGGCGCGGGCACTGGGCTCGTTCGCCTGGCGGTATCCGCCCGCTGCTCGGTGAACTCACTGATCAAAGGTGAGCTCACCGATCGAAGGGGAGTTCACCGATCAAAGGGGAGTTCCAGCATCCGGATCGCGTTGCCGCGCAGCAGCTTGTAGGCGACCTCGTCGGAGAGCCCGCCGACATGCTCCTCGGCCACCCGCTTGGTCTCCGGCCAGGTCGAGTCGACGTGCGGATAGTCCGTCTCGAAGGTCGCGTTGTCGACGCCGACCGTCTCGATCGCCTCGATGCCGTGCTTGTCGCGGAAGAAGCAGCAGAAGATCTGGCGGTAGTAGTACGTCGACGGCGGCTCGGGGATCAGGTCCTTCACGCCGCCCCAGGCCCGGTGCTCCTCCCACACGTCGTCCGCGCGTTCCAGGGCGTACGGGATCCAGCCCATCTGGCCCTCGCTGTACGCCAGTTTCAGCCGGGGGAACTTCACCAGGACCCCGGAGAAGAGGAAGTCCATCATCGACGCCATGGCGTTGTTGAAGCTCAGCGAGGCCTGGACGGCGGGCGGGGCGTCGGGTGAGGCGGCCGGCATCTGGGAGGAGGACCCGATGTGCATGTTGACGACCGTGCCGGTCTCCTCGCAGGCCGCGAAGAACGGGTCCCAGTAGCCGGAGTGGATGGACGGCAGCCCCAGATACGTCGGGATCTCGCTGAACGTCACCGCGCGCACCCCGCGCTCCGCGTTGCGCCGGATCTCCGCGACCGCGAGGTCGATGTCCCACAGCGGGATCAGGCACAGCGGGATCAGCCGGCCGGCGCTGTCGCCGCACCACTCCTCGACCATCCAGTCGTTGTAGGCCCGCACACAGGCCAGCCCGACCTCCTTGTCCTTGGCCTCGGCGAAGGTCTGCCCGCAGAAGCGGGGGAAGGTCGGAAAACAGAGCGAGGCCTCGACATGGTTGATGTCCATGTCCGCCAGCCGGGCCTTGGGATCCCAGCAGCCGCGCCGCATCTGCTCGCGTGTGATGCCGTCGAGAGTCATCTCGTCGCGGGAGAAGCCGACGGCCGCGATGATGCGCTTGTACGGGAAGAGCTGGCCCTCGTACTCCCACCAGTCGGTGATCTGGCCCTCCGGGTCCGTGGTGAACCGGTACTTCCCGCCGACGTACTCCAGCTCACCGATCCCGGCGGTGAGGGGCTTCGGTCCCCGGTCCCGGTACTTGGCCGGGAGCCAGGTCTCGAAGAGGTGCGCGGGCTCGATCACATGGTCGTCCACGCTGATGACCCTGGGCAGGTCCTTCGTGCCGCTCTCGGTTCTGGCCACGCCATGCCTCCCGAATCTGACGGTCCATCAGATTCAGCGTAGGGGGCGCCCCGGGGAGCGGCAAGAGAGAGCACGCGTCAGCCGTTCCAGCTCTCGTCGTACGGGTCCGTCGGCTCCGCCACCGGCTTCGCCTCCGTGACCTCGATGAACGGGATCGGACCGCCGTTGACCGGGTCCTCGGCGCGGCGCGGGGTGTAGCTGCCGGTGATCTGGAGCCAGGTGTCCGGCTGGAGGACCGGCGGGACCTGGCCGGTCAGGGCGACCTTGACCGGCTGGGCGTCGGCGGCGCAGCAGTTGAGGGCCATGCGGACGAGGTAGGGGGTGCCGTCGCGGTCCAGGGCGAGGAAGCCGGTGAGCTGGACGCGGCGGCCCCGCAGGGTGCGGCCGTGGTCGTAGACGGCGCGGCCCGCGTAGTCGACCACGCTCAGGGGCAGGGGGTCGGCGGACGGGAGGTCGGGGTAGGCGAGCGGTTCCTGGAGGGCCGTGCCGGTGCGGGTCGCGCTGTAGGAGCCGAGGGCGGGCGGGGCGACCAGGATGAGGGCGAGGAGGGGGAGGACGAGGAGCCAGGCGACTCGGGGTTCGTGGTGGGCCTGTTCACCGGCCTGCTTCTGCCGTCGCGCCCGCTTCCGCTCGTACCACACCGTCGCCACCGCCGCCGCGACCAGCACCACCCCGGCCGCCAGCACCAGCGGGCGCAGGCCCTGCTTGACGTAGCGCAGATAGAGGTCGGTGGTGGCCGCGTGCAGCAGGGACGCGCCGAGCAGGAACAGGACTGCCGACTGGGCCTGGCGGTTCACAGGATCACCGTCCCGACCAGGACCGACACGACCACGGCCAGCGCGAAGGTGGCCGGTGCGAAGCGCAGGGCGAAGGCGCGGCCGAAGGTGCCCGTCTGCATCGCGAACAGCTTCAGGTCGATCATCGGGCCCACGACGAGGAAGGTGAGCCGGGCCGTGAGCGAGAACTGCGACAGCGACGCCGCCACGAACGCGTCCGCCTCCGAGCAGATCGACAGCACCACGGCGAGGACCGCGAGGGCGAGCACCGACAGCACCGGGTTGCCGGCCGCCGCGCGCAGCCAGCTCTCCGGGGCCACCGCCTTCAGGGTCGCCGCCGCCATCGCGCCGACGACCAGGAAGCCGCCGGCGTGCATCACGTCGTGCCGCACGGAGCCCCAGAAGGCCTCGCCCCTGCTCTGGCCGTCGTGGGACGGACGGGACGGCGGCTTCAGCCAGTCGGCACGGCCCAGGCGCAGCCACAGCCAGCCCATCGCGCAGGCCACCAGCAGGCTCGCGACGAGGCGGGCGAGCACCATCTCCGGGTCGCCGGGAAAGGCCACCGCAGTCGCCGCCAGCACGATCGGGTTGATCGCCGGTGCGGACAGCAGGAACGCCAGCGCCGCCGCCGGGGTGACCCCGCGCCGCACCAGCGCCCCGGCCACCGGCACCGACGCGCACTCGCAGCCCGGCAGCACCGCGCCCGCCGCTGAGGCGACCGGGACGGCGAGGACGGGGCGGCCGGGCAGGGCGCGGGCGAAGAAGGACGGCGGCACGAACACCGCGATCGCCGCCGAGAGCAGCACGCCCAGCACCAGGAAGGGCAGGGCCTGCACCATCACCGCGACGAACACCGTCGTCCAGCTCTGCATCACCGGCGCGGCCAGGGCGCGGCGGATCGGGCTCTGCAGCAGCACCAGCGCGAGCATGACGATGGTGAGGAGGAGGGGCGAGTTGAGGTGCCGGCCCTCCTGCTCGGCCCCTCCCTCCGGCGTCCGGCGTTGCGGGGCGGCTTTGGTGATCGCCACGGGCGAGGTACCTCCGGTGGTGCGGAAGGGCGCTGGTTTCCCTCCCCTCCAGTACGGCGGCGGGGGCGGGGGCGTTCAGCGGCGGACGGGCCGCTTGTGGAACCACCCGTCACATTGAGGCAGTCTTCTCCCTCGTGGCGAGCGTTCCGAATCAGGGCTTAGGCGGTGACACCGCCGCGCACATGGTGGTGTGCGGCGACGACGGGCTCGCGCATCGGCTGGCCGCCGAGTTGCGCGGGGTGTACGGCGAACAGGTCACGCTCGTCGTGCCGCCCTCCGAGCGCGCGGTACGGCCGCCGGTGGTGGGCCGGGCCCGAGCCGCGTCGGCGGCGCTGCTCGACCGGGTGGTGACCGCGGCCGTGGGCCGTGCGGGCGCCGCAGGGGGCAGCGGCGAACCGGCCGGGAGCGTACGGGTGGTGGAGGCCGCCGAGGCAAGCGAGGCCAAGCTGGCCGAGGCGGGCGTGGAGCACGCCGACGCCCTCGCCCTCGTCTATGACGACGACGAGACCAACATCCGCGCCGCCCTCACCGCCCGCCGCCTCAATCCCCGGCTGCGGCTCGTGCTGCGCCTGTACAACCGCCGGCTGGGCCAGCACATCGAGGAACTCCTCGACCAGGCCGCCACGTTGGCGACGGGCACGGACGACGCCGGCCTGGACACCTCCACGACCGTCCTGTCCGACGCCGATACGGCCGCCCCCGCGCTGGCCGCCGCCGCGGTCGCCGGGACCACCAAGGTCGTACAGGCGGACGGCCTGTTGCTCCGCGCGGTGGAACGCCCGGCGCTGGGCACCGGGCAGGCGCCGCCCTCCGGGCTGCTCACGCTGGCCCTGCTGTCAGCGAACGGCAACGACCCGGGCGCGGGCGACGGTTCGGAGAGCGGGGAGCACGGCCCCCTGCTGCTGCCGGACGCGGCGGCCGTGCGGGGTGCGAGGGGCCGGGGGACGGTCGTCCTGGAGCAGGTGTCCTACGCGGGCACGTCGATGCCGTCGAGCGGGGGCGGGCGCGGCATCGTGCCGTCGTTCGGCTCGCTGTTCTCACGGCGGTTGCGATGGTCGCTGGCGGGACTGGTGGGGTGTGTGGCGGCGCTGGCCGTGGCGCTGACGGTGGTGACCGGCGAACACCCGCTGTACGCGACGTACATGACCCTGCTCGACCTCTTCGCCATCAACGACCCCGCGCTCCACCAACCGCTGGCCCGCCAGCTCCTCCAGCTGCTGTCCGGGCTGACCGGTCTGCTGCTCCTTCCGGTGCTGCTGGCGGCGGTGCTGGAGGCCCTCGGTACGTTCCGTTCGGCGTCCGGTCTGCGCAGACCGCCGCGCGGGATGGGCGGCCATGTGGTGCTGCTCGGGCTGGGCAAGATCGGCACCCGGGTGCTGACCCGGCTGCGCGAACTGCACATCCCCGTGGTCTGCGTCGAGGCCGACCCCGAGGCGCGCGGACTCGCGACGGCGCGGCGGCTGCGGGTGCCGGTGGTGCTCGGGGACGTCACCCAGGAGGGCGTCCTGGAGGCCGCGAAGATCCACCGCTCGCACGCCCTTCTCGCGGTGACCAGCGCGGACACGACGAACCTCGAAGCCGCCCTGTACGCCCGCTCCGTACGCCCCGACCTCCGCGTGGTCCTGCGCCTGTACGACGACGACTTCGCCACCGCCGTCTACCGCACCCTGCGTGCCGCGCACCCGTACGCCTCCACCCGCAGCCGGAGCGTCACGCATCTGGCCGCGCCCGCGTTCGCCGGGGCGATGATGGGCCGGCAGATCCTGGGCGCGATCCCCGTCGAGCGGCGGGTGCTGCTGTTCGCCGCCGTGGACGTGGCCGGTCATCCACAGCTTGAGGACAAGACGGTCGGCGAGGCCTTCCGGCCGGGCGCCTGGCGGGTGCTGGCGCTGGACCGGACGCCGCCGCAGGAACGCCGCGAGGAACCGGCGGCGGAGGAGTCCTACGAGGACACCCGGTCCGGCGACGCGGAGTCGGGGTGGGTGTGGGACCTGCCCGACACCTACGTCCTGCAGAGGGAGGACCGGGTCGTCCTGGCCGCCACGCGACGGGGGTTGGCCGAGTTGCTGGGGAGGCGGTCGCGGGAGCGGGCTGGGGCGTAGCCTTTGAACGGTGAACTGCGATGAGTTCGTCGGGCTGGTGACCGCCTTTCTCGACGGCGCCCTGGATGAGCCGACCGAGCTGCGCCTCCTCGTGCACCTGACGGAGTGCGACGGCTGCGAGACCTGTCTCGACCAGTTCCGGCAGACCACCGCGATCCTGGGCGAGCTGCCCGGCCCGCGGCTGTCCCCCGAGTCACGCGACCAACTGCGGGGCGCTTTCCGCGCCTTGCGGCGGGACTGACACCGCGGCTGCGGCCCCGCTGTCCACGGCCGTGCATGTCCTTACCGGACCATGAACAAACGCACCGCGCCGCGACCTCACCCACCGAGCTGCCCTAGGCTGACGCTCTCAGTCGACGGCCGGCAAGGAGACAAGCATGGCGGGCGCCCGCGAACTGCCCCCGGACGAGATCCTGGTGCGGCGGCTGCGTGACGGCCACGAGGAGACGTTCGCCCTCGTGCTGGACACCTGGTCGGGTGGCATGCTCCGGCTGGCCATGTCCTTCGTGTCGACCAAGGACTCCGCGGAGGAGACCGTCCAGGACACCTGGCTGGCGGTCATCAGAGGGATCGGCGACTTCGAGGGCCGTTCGTCCCTGAAGACCTGGGTGTACCGGATCCTGGTCAACACGGCCAAGGCGCGCGGCACCAAGGAGAGCAGGACCGTCCCCTTCGCCAGCCTGCTGCCGGAGGAGGAGGGTCCGACGGTGGACGCCGAACGGTTCCGCGGCCCCGGCGAGCGATACGCCGGGCACTGGGCTGTCGGGCAGGAACCGCGTCCCTGGCGCATTCCCGAGGACCACGTGCTGCGCGGCGAGGTCCGCGAGGTGATCACGGAAGCCATCGAGGAGCTCCCGCCCCGCCTGCGCACGGTGATCACACTTCGCGATGTCGAGGGGTACGGCTCGGACGAGGTGTGCTCCCTGCTGGAGATCTCGCCCGGCAACCAACGCGTCCTCCTCCATCGGGCCAGGGCCTTGTTGCGCCGTAAACTGGAGGACTACTTGTCCGGTGCCCATGACGTCGCGGGCGAGAGGGGACGGGCGTGAACTGCAACGACTTCGTGGAGCTGGTGACCGACTTCCTCGACGGCGCCCTGCCCGAGGACGACGAGCGGCGCTTCATCGAGCATCTGGCGGAGTGCTCCGGGTGCGAGAGCTACCTGGACCAGTTCCGCCAGACGATCGCCACGACGGGTGAGCTGACCCCGGACGGCATCTCGCCGGACGCCAGGCAGCAGCTGCTCTCCGCGTTCAGGGGCTTCAAGCGGCAGTGAGCCCGGTCCCGTCGATCCCGGTCAGGCGCGCTGTTCCAGCTCGGCCGCGCCGAAGGACACGCTGAAGCGCTCACACCAGATCGTCACCGATGAGAACTTGCTCAGGTCGGTGCCCGCCGGGATCGCATAGTTCTGGTTGCCCTCGTTGCCCTTGAGGTCGCCGAGGTCAAGGTGCTCGCCGTCGTCGAGGTTGCCGCCGCCGTCCTTCTCGACCGGCTGGTCGCTGAGCCAGACGTGCAGGGCCGGGCCGTCGGACGTGCGCAGGTTCGTCAGGCGCAGCGTCGCCTTCCCGTCCGCGAGCCGAAGGACCGCCACCGAGCCGCTGGTGTCGTGCTCGTGGGAGAGGAACGTCCCGGTCGCCAGTTCCTTGGCCGAGCCCCCCTGCTGGGCGGCGGCCGCCGGCGGCGCCTCATCCACGCGGTTGGTGGTGAACAGCCGCCAGGGCTGGAAGAGGTAGAGCCCGACGGCCGCCGCGACGACGACCACGGCGGTGGTGATCCAGAGGAGGGGGCGCTTGTTTCGGCACATGAGGGTTTCCGTTTCTCGTTCGGGTGTCGGCATTCAGAGACGGAAAGAGCGGCGAACGTTACAGCTGAACGCCCGCCGCTCTTCCGGAACTTCGGTGCCCGCCGGCCTACGGCCGTCAGCAGTTCTCGGGGGCGGGGCGCGCCCGCTCCGGCTCGGCGGCGTGCGGAGGCCGCGCACGACGCAGTTGGTCGGCCTCGTCGCGGACCGCGTCGAGCCTGACTTCGAGCATGCCGACGCGCTCGCGGTAGCGCTCCAGCTCGGCCCGGACGAACACGGCGTCCGCCACCTGCCGGGAGGTCTCCTCGCGGATCGCCCCTGTCTCCTCGGCGAACTTCTGCTGCGCGACGTCGAGCGCGGTGACAGCCATGTCGGCCGCCTCCTCGGCGAGCGTGGCGCGCTCCTCGGCGGCCAGGATGCGCTGTGCGGCGGCCCGCGTGACCGTCTCGATGCGGGCCTCGGCCGCGGCGGAGTCGGTGATGATCGCCAACTCCTCTATGTAGGCGGGCAGATCGGTGGCGAGCTGTGTGATGAGGCCGACGAGAGCGTCGCGTGACCGGGCGGCACGGTCGCTGTCGGCCGTCGGCATCTCGGCCATGGCCTCCATCGACTCCAGCGCCTCCGCCATCGCCTCCATCTCACTGATCACGGCATCCGTCCGCGTGTGCTCGGACGGTGCGGAGACGGCGGGCCAGGAGTGCTCGACGACCGCCGCCGGGGCCTGATTCGCGCCCTCCTTGGCCGCCTTCTTGGCCTCGGCTGCCGCGCGCTTGTCCTCCTTGCGCTGCTGCCGCTTGGCGCGGAACTTCCGGAACGCGCCGAGAGCGTTGTGCTCGGGGTGCCCGCAGTAGCGCGGCGCCGGCCCCTGCGCGTCGGGCGCGGGTGACTCGGGCGGGTTGGCGCAGCCCGGGTAGGCGCAGGTGGGGAAGGTCTCGGCGCTGTTCTCGACGGTGTTCTCGACAGTCATTTCTCAGCCTTTCGTTGCTGATTCAGCGATATTCCGGATTCTCGAAGTCGAAGCGGCACCCCGCGTCCCACTGGGACCGCTGGTTCCCGTGCGCCGGAATGCCACCGGCGTCCTTGAGCAGCCGTGCGAGATGCAGCAGGTTCCACGTCATGAACGTGGTGTTCCTGTTGGTGAAGTCGTTGGCGGGACCGCCGGAGCCCGGATCGAGATAGGAGGGGCCCGGCCCGGCCTCTCCGATCCAGCCCGCGTCCGCCTGCGGCGGGATGGTGTATCCCAGGTGCTGCAGGCTGTACAGGACGTTCATGGCGCAGTGCTTGGCGCCGTCCTCGTTGCCGGTGATCAGACAGCCGCCGACACGTCCGTAATAGGCGTACTGACCGGCGTCGTTGAGCAGACCCGAGCAGGCGTAGAGCCGCTCGATGACCAGCTTGGCGACCGAGCTGTTGTCACCCAGCCAGATCGGCCCGGCGATGACGAGGATGTCGGCGGCCATCACCTGCTGTTGGATCGACGGCCACGCGTCGCGCTCCCAGCCGTGCTCGGTCATGTCCGGCCACACCCCGGTGGCGATCTCATGGTCGATCGGCCGCAGGTGTTCGACGTGAACGCCCTGCTTCTCCATGATCCGCGAGCTGAGGTCGATCAGGCCCTGGGTATGGCTGCGCTCGGGGCTTTTCTTCAGCGTGCAGTTGAGGAACAGCGCACGCAGGTCGTCATGGCTCATACCCCTCAGTGCCGTCTGCCCGCCGAACGTTACAAGCGGGCCCGTCAGTTGATGGCGAGTGAGGTGACGGCGGCCCCCGCAGCCGTGGTGAGCTGCGGGGGCCGGCGTCGAAAAGGCGCTGCCCGCTGAGGGCAGGTACGGGTCAGGACGGGCCGCTCCCCGTCAAGTGCCGCTCCGCGAAGTCCAGTTCCAGCCGCACCTGCTTGATCCGCTCGTCCACCACCAGCGAACCGTGCCCGGCGTCGTAGCGGTACACCTCGTGCACCGCGCCCCTGGCCTTCAGCCGCTTCACATAGTTGTCGATCTGGCGGATCGGGCAGCGCGGGTCGTTCACGCCCGCCGAGATGTAGACCGGGGTCTTCACCGCGTCGACGTAGGTCAGCGGTGACGACGCCTCGTAGCGCTCCGGTACCTCCTCCGGGGTGCCGCCCAGGAGGGTGCGGTCCATGGCCTTCAGGGCCTCCATCTCGTCGTGGTACGCGGTGACGTAGTCGGCGACCGGGACCGCCGCGATGCCCACCGTCCACGCGTCGGGCTGGGTGCCGAGGCCGAGGAGGGTGAGGTAGCCGCCCCAGGAGCCGCCGGTCAGGACCAGCCGGGACGGGTCGGCCAGACCGGACGTCACCGCCCACTCGCGGACCGCCGCGATGTCCTCCAGCTCGATCAGCCCGACCCGGTGCTTGAGCGCGTCGGTCCACGCGCGGCCGTAGCCCGTCGAGCCCCGGTAGTTGACGCGCACCACCGCGTACCCGTGGTCCACCCAGGCCGCCGGGCCCGCGGCGAACGCGTCGCTGTCGTGCCAGGTCGGGCCGCCGTGGATGTCGAACACGGTGGGGAGCGGGCCCTCGGCGCCCTCGGGGCGCTGCACGAGCGCGTGGATGCGGCCGCCGGGCCCCTCCACCCACACGTCCTCCACCGCGACCGAGCCGGGGGACCTCATGCCGGGCGGGTCCAGTACGACCCGGCCCGTCGTCGAGCGCACCGCCGACGGCTCGGCCGCCGACGACCACAGGTACTCCACGCTGCCGTCCGGCCGGGCCGTCGCCCCCGACACCGAGCCAGCCGGGGTCGGGATCCGCACCGCCTCACGCCGCTCCAGGTCGTACCGGAACAGCTCGCTGCGCGCCTCGAAGCTGTGCACGATCAGCAGAGCGGTCCCGTCGGGATACCACTCCGCGCTCACATCGCCCGGCAGCTCCAGCGCGAGGTCCGACTCCTCCCCGGTCGCCACGTCCCACACCAGCGGCTCCCAGCGGCCGCGGCGCTGATGCCCGATGAGCAGCCGGGTGTCCCCGTCCACCGGGGCGAAGCCCAGGACCTCCAGGCCCAGCTCCTCGGTGCCGCCCTTGGTGTCGTCGAGCTCGGCGACCGATGTGCCGTCGGGGCGCAGGACGCGCAGGGCGGAGTGCATCGCGTCGCCGTGCTCGGTGTGCTCGACGGCGATCAGCGTGCCGTCGTGCGAGAGGTCGCCGACGCCCGCGGACTCGCGGTGGCGGTAGAGCTCCACCGGAGGCTCACCGGTGCGGGCCAGATGGATCGTCGTGCCGTCCTCGTCCGTCGAGCGGCCCACGATCGCCGTACGCCCGTCCCGGCCGAGGGCCAGGCCCGCCGGGTACGACGGGTCCAGGCCGGGCGCCGCGAGCTCGTCCTCGCCGCCGGTGAACCGCTGGCGCCGCCAGACGCCGAACTCGTCGCCGTCCTTGTCGTCGAACCACCAGATCCAGGCGCCGTCCGGGGAGAGCACGCCGTCCGTCGTGCCGTTCGGCCGGTCCGTCACCTGGCGCTGCTCGCCCGTCGCACGGTCCCAGGCGTACAGCTCGTACGTCCCCGTGGCGTTCGACACGAACAAGGAGCGGTCCGGTGCGTCCTCCGCCCAGTCGGGCAGCGACACCCGAGGCGCCCGGAAGCGCTTCTCCCAGTCCGGCATGTCCTTGTCCTGCATGTGGTGATCCCGCGAATCGGACCCGTGGCTCTCAGTCATGGCCCCATAGTGCCTGGCCCGGCCGACAATTCGCTGGCGAGGTCCCCAGCCTGTGGATAACTTCGCGGCATGCACTCCACCACCCCCGCGGACTGGAACGAGGCCAACCGTGCGATGTGGGACGAACGGGTCCCGCTGCACACCGCCGGCTCCTTCTACGACCTCGACGGCTTCCGCGCCGGCGCCGACGCCCTGCGCGACTTCGAGCTGGCCGAGGTGGGCGATGTCACGGGCCGGTCGCTGCTGCACCTGCAGTGCCACCTGGGCCTGGACACCCTGTCGTGGGCGCGGCACGGTGCCGCCCGCGTCGTGGGCCTGGACTTCTCCGCACCCGCGGTGGACACGGCCCGCTCGCTCGCCGCCGACCTCGGTCTCGGGCCCGACCGCGCCGCCTTCGTCACCGCCGACGTGTACGACGCGCCCGCGGCGGTGCCCGACCCCGCGTACGACATCGTCTACACCGGCGGGGGCGCGCTGTGCTGGCTTCCCGACCTGCGGCGCTGGGCCGAGACGGCGGCCTCGCTGATCGCGCCGGGCGGGTTCCTCTATCTCGCCGAGTTCCATCCCCTCACCGAGGCCCTCGACGACGAGACGGGCTCCCGGGTCGTCCGCGACTACTTCGACCGCACCGCCCAGGTGTACGACATCCCGGGCACATACGGCTCCGACCGCACCGACACCGTCAACAACCGCAGCGTCGAGTGGCAGCACCCGATCGGCGAGGTCGTGACCGCGCTCGCGGCGACGGGACTGCGCATCGAGTTCCTGCACGAGCACGACGTCTCGCTGTTCCGCCGGTTCGAGACCTTCGAGGAGCGGGAGGGCTACTTCCGCTTCCCGGCGGGACGGCCGCGGATTCCGCTGATGTACTCGGTGAAGGCGAGCAAGCGGCACTGACCCCGCGGGAGTGCCCTGCGCGGCGGCCCCGTACCGTTGAGGACGTGTACCGGTTTCTGCTGACGCCCCGTTGGTGGGGGATCAACGTCTTCGTGCTGCTCGCCATCCCGTTCTGCGTGTTCATGGGGTCCTGGCAGCTGAGCCGGTTCGAGGCCCGGGTCGAGGACCATCGCAGCGCCGGTGCGCGGGCGGAGGAGAACAAGCGGGAGGCCGCTCGTCCGCTCGCCGAGCTGCTGCCGGTGGACAAGGCGACGTCGGGCAGACAGGCCACCGCGAGCGGGCGCTACGACAAGCAGCTGCTCGTGCCGGGCCGCGAGCTGGACGGCAAGCGGGGCTACTACGTCCTGACGCTGCTGCGCACCGACGACGGCAAGGCCCTGCCGGTCGTGCGGGGCTGGCTGCCGGGTGAGGCCGACCGCGCCGACGCCCCCGCCGCGCCCACCGGCGAGGTCGAGGTCACCGGCGCGCTCCAGGCGTCCGAGGTGCCCGGGGAGAACGGGGTGCCCGCGCAAGGGGGCCTGCCGTCCGGCCAGACGGGCGCGATCAGCGCGGCGTCGCTGGTGAACCTGGTGCCGTACGACGTCTACGACGCCTGGATCACCCTCGACAAGGCCGACTCCGGCATGAAGGCGGTACCGGCGTCCGCGCCGAGCGACACCGGCCTGGACCTGAAGGCGTTCCAGAACCTCGGCTACACCGGCGAGTGGTTCGTCTTCGCCGGCTTCGTGGTCTTCATGTGGTTCCGGCTGCTGCGCCGCGAGGTGGAGTTCGCCCGGGACGCGGAACTGGGCCTGGCGCCGGACGAGGAGCCCGTTTCCAGCCCGTCCGGGGTGTGAGAAACCGGCGCCGCGGCTACGCCCCCGCCAGCACGCCCGTCCAGTAGACGATCCCCGCGCAGGCGTTGGACACCGTCACGGTGGCCGTCGGCGCGCCCGCCTCCGTCGTGTTGATGATCGTGACGCTGCCGTCGAGGGTGGTGTCCTGCGACAGCAGCTGGGTGGAGGTGCCGGTGTCACCGCCCGTGGAGGTGCCCTCGGTCGAGCCGCTGGTGGTGTCGGTCGGGGTCGGGTCGGGCGAGGGTTCGCCGCCGCCCGTGCCGCCGCCGGTCGTGGGATCGCTCGTCGTGGGGCAGGTCTCCGAGGGGATCCAGGCGAACTTCACCTCGTAGGCGGCGCCCGGCTTGAGGACGAGGGAGGTCAGCTCCTGGGCGGGATCGGGCAGGCCCACCGCCGCGTCGCCGGAGACATGCCGGGCCGGGGCTATCTTCGTGGCGTCGGCCGCCCCGCTCGTCGTGAAGCTGACCGTGCCGGGACCGCTGACCGTGCAGTCGGCCGTGGAGACGTTGCTGAAGCGGAAGGTGCCGTACACCGCGCCCGACGGGTCGGGGGCAGCGGCGCTCCCACCGGACGTGCCGAGCTGTTCGGCGGTGCACGCCGTGATGCCGGCCGCGGTGGTCGCCGAGGGGTCCTCGGGGCTTCCGGAGTCGTCACCGGACCCGGTGCTGGTGCCCTTGTCCTCCTCCTTGTCGTCCCCCTTGCCCTGGTTCTCGGTCGTGCCGGAGGAGCCGCCCGAGGTGCCCTGTCCGCCCTCGGTCTCCTTGCCCTGGCCGGACCCGCCCTGCGCCTGCTCACCATGGCCGGCGACGGACGGGTTGACATCGGTGCCGGTGGAGTTGGACACATGCACCAGGGCCGGGACCGCGGTGCCGACGAAGAGGGCCGCGGCCGCCATGCCGACGAGCGCCTGCCGCTTGCGGGCCCGGCGCGCGGGCACCGCCCGCCGCAGATGGTCCAGCGTGCCGTCGCGCGGCTCGATCTCCTGGACCGCATCGTGCAGCAAGCGGCGCAGTGCCAGCTCGTCCGAGTCGAACCCCTCGGGGCTCTGGTCGTCGGGGCCGTGGTTCACAGTTCCGTTCCCAGCGTGCGATTGCTTCGGATGTTGCTCGTGCCGGCGCTCTGCCGGATCGCGCCGCCCGTCCTGGTCCCCGCTCATGCCGGCGCCTCCATGGCGACCCGCAGCGCCGCGATCCCGCGCGAGCCGTACGCCTTCACCGAGCCCAGCGAGATGCCGAGCGTCTCGGCGACCTGCGCCTCGGTCATGTCCGCGAAGTACCGCAGCACCAGCACCTCGCGCTGACGGCGTTGCAGGCCCTTCATCGCGTTGATGAGGGAGTCCCGCTCGAGCTGGTCGTACGCCCCTTCCTCGGCGCTCGCCATGTCGGGCATCGGCTTGGACAGCAGCTTCAGGCCGAGTATGCGGCGGCGCAGGGCGGAGCGGGAGAGATTCACAACGGTCTGGCGCAGATACGCCAGCGTCTTCTCCGGGTCACGCACCCGCTTGCGCGCGGAGTGGACGCGGATGAACGCCTCCTGGACGACGTCCTCGCAGGAGGCGGTGTCGTCGAGGAGGAGGGCCGCGAGGCCCAGGAGCGAGCGGTAGTGCGCCCGGTAGGTCTCGGTGAGGTGGTCGACGGTGGTACCGGCCGCCGCGGTGTTCTCGGCGTGCTCGGCACCGTCACGCTGACTGGGTATGCGGGTGTGCCGCGCTGCGGGCATGGGCGCGATCACCGGCATGCCGCCGGGCGCACCGGGCATGCGGGGTCGGACGGGCCGACGGGGCGGCCGTAGGGCCGTGCCGCGGGTCGCCGCGCTGAAGTCGAGTACCTCTGCCACGTCTGTTGGACACGCGTCCCCCCGTGAGGGTTGTACGTGCCGGACGTCACTTTTGCGCCAGTCTCCGCAGTCGCCTCTCCGGAACCCGCGACGGACCCACTCACCCCCGCAGCCGACCGTCTCGTCCCAGGCGGCACAGCTGACCGTGCGTCAAGCGCCCACATGACTACCCGCTCTTCCCTTATGTCCCATATGAACGGGCGTCCCCACGCCCTGCCCATTTGGCGTCCCCACGCCAGAAAAACGCGTCTCCATGCCCCATAAGGGCGACCGCAAAGACGCTCCCCGCCCTGCAAGCGGTTGCAGAGCGGGGAGGAAAATCTTCAGCTGCCGACCTGGCCCGGTTCAAGTGGTCCGGACCATCGATCGGCTCACATTTCTCACACAGATCCTACAAACGATCCAGCCGAAGCCCAGGAGATTTCCGGCACCACGGGCGGTTCACGAAAACTCCGCCGCCACGAGCTCCGCGATCTGCGCGGTGTTGAGCGCCGCGCCCTTGCGCAGATTGTCGCCGCAGACGAACAGTTCGAGCGCCGTCGGATCGTCGAGCGCGCGCCGCACCCGGCCGACCCAGGTCGGATCCGTGCCCACGACATCGGCGGGCGTCGGGAACTCACCGGCCGCGGGGTCGTCGTAGAGCACGACCCCCGGTGCGGTGGCCAGGATCTCGCGCGCCTTGGCGACCGTGACCTCGTTCTCGAAGCGGGCGTGCAGGGTCAGTGAGTGCCCGGTCAGCACCGGCACCCGTACACAGGTGACCGCGACCGGCAGCTTGGGCAGCCCGAGGATCTTGCGGGACTCGTCCCGTACCTTCATCTCCTCCGAGGACCAGCCGTCCTCGCGCAGCGACCCGGCCCACGGCACGACGTTCAGCGCGACCGGCTCCGGGAACGGTCCGGTGTTGTCGCCGACGGCCCGCCGTACGTCACCGGGGCCGGTCCCCAGTTCGGTGCCGGCGACCAGGGACAGCTGCTGCCTGAGCGTCTCCACACCGGCGCGCCCGGCCCCGCTCACCGCCTGGTACGAGGACACGACCAGCCCCCGCAGCCCGAACTCGGCATGCAGCGCGCCCAGCGCCACGATCATCGAGAGGGTCGTGCAGTTGGGGTTGGCGACGATCCCGCGCGGCCGCATCCGGACCGTGTGCGGATTGACCTCGGGCACGACCAGGGGCACCTCCGGGTTCATCCGGAAGGCGCCCGAGTTGTCCACCACCACCGCGCCCTTGGCGGCGGCGATCGGCGCCCAGCGGGCGGCCACCTCGTCCGGTACGTCGAACATCGCGATGTCGACCCCGGCGAAGGCCTCCTCGGTGAGCGCCACCACCTCGACCTCCTCGCCGCGCACGGCCAGCTTGCGGCCGGCCGAGCGCGGCGAGGCGATCAGACGGATCTCACCCCAGATGTCCGCACGCTGGGACAGGATCTGGAGCATGACCGAGCCCACGGCCCCGGTCGCTCCCACGACCGCGAGCGTCGGTCGTCGGGTCATCGCCCGGTGCCCCCGTACACCACAGCCTCGTCGCTGTCGGAGTCGAGCCCGAAGGCGGAGTGCACGGCGCGTACGGCCTCGTTGACGTCGTCGGCGCGGGTGACGACCGAGATACGGATCTCGGAGGTCGAGATCAGCTCGATGTTCACACCGGCGTCGGACAGCGCCTTGAAGAAGTCGGCCGTGACGCCCGGGTTCGTCTTCATACCCGCGCCGACCAGGGAGATCTTGCCGATCTGGTCGTCGTAGCGCAGCGAGTCGAAGCCGATGCCGCCCTTGTTCTTCTCCAGGGCGTCGATGGCCTTGCGGCCCTCGGACTTCGGCAGCGTGAAGGAGATGTCCGTCAGGCCGGTGGACGCGGCGGACACGTTCTGCACGATCATGTCGATGTTGATCTCGGCGTCGGAGATCGTCCGGAAGATCGCGGCGGCCTCGCCCGGCTTGTCCGGCACACCGACGACCGTGACCTTGGCCTCGGAGGTGTCATGCGCGACACCGGAGATGATGGCCTGCTCCACGTGCTTTACCCCTTGCTCGATCGGCTCGCTGCTGACCCACGTGCCCTGAAGCCCGCTGAAGCTGGACCGGACGTGGATCGGGATGTTGTAGCGACGGGCGTACTCCACACAGCGGTGGAGCAGCACCTTCGAGCCGGACGCGGCCAGCTCCAGCATGTCCTCGAAGGAGATCCAGTCGATCTTCTTCGCCTTCTTCACCACACGCGGGTCGGCGGTGAACACACCGTCGACGTCCGTGTAGATCTCACAGACCTCGGCGTCCAGCGCCGCGGCCAGTGCCACCGCGGTGGTGTCGGACCCGCCGCGCCCCAGCGTGGTGATGTCCTTCGTGTCCTGGCTCACGCCCTGGAAACCGGCGACGATGGCGATGTTGCCCTCGTCCACCGAGGTGCGGATCCGGCCCGGCGTGACATCGATGATCCGGGCTTTGTTGTGGACCGAGTCGGTGATGACACCTGCCTGGCTGCCGGTGAACGACTGGGCCGAGTGGCCCAGGTTTTTGATCGCCATGGCCAGCAGGGCCATGGAGATCCGCTCTCCGGCTGTCAGCAGCATGTCGAGCTCGCGCCCGGCAGGGATCGGGGATACCTGCTCGGCGAGATCGATCAGCTCGTCCGTCGTGTCGCCCATCGCGGAAACCACGGCCACCACCTGGTGGCCGTTCTTCTTGGCTTCCACGATCCGCTTGGCGACGCGCTTGATGCCCTCGGCATCGGCTACGGAGGAGCCTCCGTACTTCTGCACGACAAGGCCCACGTGCGCTCCTCGCTCAGTCCGTGTGTGTCGGCTCAGTCTATCGAGCGTCCGAATTCGACCTTGGGGTTCCCAGATGGTGAGATTCCGGCGCTCCGGGATGGTGTCTGCCCGGTGGGGAGCAGAGCACTCCGGAAAGTGGGACAGGTCACTAGCGAGTGTCACTAGCAGGTGCCGCCGACCATCATGAGCCCATTGACGCTCTCCGTAGTCGCACACTAACTTCGCGTCGTCGTCGCCACACCAGGGGCACAAGGCTCCATCGGGACTTGCGACGCGAAGGATTCCCTCCTTTGACGACTGCGACCGCTTCCGAGATCCAGCACGTCACACCGGCCGATACGGATTCCCGGGCCGGCCTTTTCAGGATCCAGCCCTTCACCCCGCACTGCGAGGTGATCCGAGCCGCCGGCGACCACGCCGTCATCGGCGTCTCCCCCGGCAACAGCTACTTCTCCGCCCGCCGGGTCCACGACCTCGCCCGCTGGGGCCTGGCCCTGTTCGAAAGGGTGGACCTCGTCTACACGGATCTGTACGTGGCCGAGATGTACGCGGCGTCCGGCTACCCGCCCGACGACGCGCGCCGCAAGGCGGTGAAGAACCTCCGCGGGGTACGGGCCAAGGTCCTCGGCGCCGTACAGGAGGTGGACCCCGGCGGCACCCGTCTGCACGCCCACGCCATGTCCGACTTCCGCGGCAACCCGGCGTACCGCGAGATCCACGACCGTCTTGAGGCCCGCCTGGCCACCGACGACGAGTTCCGCACGACCTGCGAGAAGCTCGTCGACTCCTTCCTGGCCGACAAGGCAGGGCGCGCGACCGACGCCCAGCGCGAGGTCTGCCTGGCCTATGTCTGCGCCGAGGCCCCCCTCTTCCTGGACACCCCCGCCATCCTCGGCGTCCCCTCCTCCCTCAACTGCTACCACCAGCTGCTGCCGATGGCCGAGCTGCTCTACTCCCGGGGCGCCGGCCTGCGCGCCTCCCGCAACCAGGGGCACGCCATCGTGACGCCCGCCGAGGGGGCCAACGATGCTCACTGACACCGCCATCGACTTCCCGTTCTCCTGGCGCGGCGACCAACTCCCCCACAAGGTCGAGGAGTTGCGCGACAACACGCCCGTACGCCGGGTGCGCACCATCGCCGGCGACGAGGCCTGGCTGGTGTCGTCGTACGACCTGTGCAGGCAGGTACTCGAAGACCCCCGGTTCAGCCTGAAGGACACCTCGGCTCCGGGAGTGCCCCGCCAGTACGCGCTGACGATCCCGCCCGAGGTCGTCAACAACATGGGGAACATCACCGGCGCGGGGCTGCGGAAGGCCGTACTCAAGGCGCTGAACCCGAAGAGCCCCGGGCTGGCGGAGTGGATGCGGTCGTACGCCGACGAGCTCGTCGACGGGCTGATGGCCGACGGCGCCCCGGCGGACCTGCGCGGCGGCTTCGCCGATCCGTACTCGGCCGGCATGCACTGCCGCATCCTCGGCATCCCGCTCACGGACGCGCCCCGGCTGATGCGGAGCCTGGACATCGCGTTCATGAACTCGGCGTGCCCCGTCGCGGGCGCCCGGCTCAACTGGGACCGGGACATCGCGTACATGACGGAGCGGCTCGACGACCCGGCGACGACGGGTCTGATGGCCGAGCTCGCCGCCCTGCGCGCGGACCCGGAGTACGACCACCTCACCGACGAGATGCTCGCGACGGTCGGGGTGACGATGTTCGGCGCGGGCGTCATCTCCACCTCGGGCTTCCTGACCATGGCGCTGGTGTCGCTGATCCAGCACCCGGATCTGCAGGAGGAGTTGGTCGCGCACCCCGGGAGGATCCCCGCCGCCGTCGACGAACTCCTGCGCATCAACCTGTCCATCGGCGACGGCCTGCCGAGACTGGCGACACAGGACATACGGCTGGGAGACGTGGACGTGAAGGCGGGCGACCTCGTCCTGGTCCTCGTCGAGGGCGCGAACTTCGACCCGGCCGCCTTCCCCGACCCGCACACGGTCGACCTCGGCCGCGCGAACGCCACCGCCCACCTCTCCTTCGGCGGCGGCCGCCATTACTGCCCGGCCACCGCCCTCGGCCGCAAGCACGCCGAGATCGCCCTTCAGACCCTGCTGGAGCGGATGCCGAAGCTGCGGCTGGCGGTGCCGATCGAGCAGCTCGTGTGGCGGACCGGCTTCATGAAGCGGATCCCGGAGCGGCTGCCGACCATGTGGTAAGGGGCTTTTGCCCACGGATCGCCTGTTCACGGGCTCGGCGACCGGTCGTCTTTAAAGTTCAACCACTATGGTTCGCCGTGTGCGCGTACTTCTGGTGGAAGACGACGAGCCGGTCGCCGAGTCGCTCCGGCGCGGACTCATGCGCTACGGCTTCGAGGTGGCCTGGGTCACCACGGGTGCCGCGGCGCTGAGCCACGCCGAGCCCTACGACGTCGTACTCCTCGATCTCGGCCTGCCCGACACCGACGGTCTCGACGTCTGCAAGGTGCTGCGCGAGCGCGGAGACGTGCCGATCATCGTGATCAGCGCGCGCAGCGACGAGACCGACCGGGTGGTCGGGCTGGAGCTGGGCGCGGACGACTACGTCTCCAAGCCGTTCGGGGTCCGCGAGGTCATCGCGCGGATACGAGCGGTGATGCGCCGCATCCAGCCCCGTACGCCCGCCGCCGCCGAGGCCGGCCCCGACCGCTACGGCGACCGCCTCGCCATCGACCGCAAGGCGGCCCGCGTCCGTCTGGACGGCGAGGAGGTGGGGCTCGCGCCCAAGGAGTACGACCTGCTGGCCTTCCTCACCGAGGAGCCCGGGGCGCTGATGTCGCGCGAGCAGATCATGGAGGCGGTCTGGGACGCCAACTGGTTCGGGCCGACCAAGACACTGGACGTGCATGTGGCGGCGCTGCGGCGCAAGCTCGCCGGGGCGATCACGATCGAGGCCGTGCGAGGCGTCGGCTTCCGCCTGGAGATCGTGAACGGCGATAGCGGCGCGTCATGATCCGCCAGCTCATCCGCAGTTACGTGCTGCTCGTCGCGGTCGCCATCGCCCTGTTCACCGTGCCGGTGGCCTTCACACTCACGGACCAGCTGCGGGGCGACACCGCGGACTCGGTCCGGCGTGAGGCCGACACCATGGCGCTGCTGCTCGGCAACGGCAACACCTCGTCGTGCGCGGCACTGGACGAGATGGCCAGGGCGTACGCCGGCCAGACACCCGGCACGGTCGAGGTGACCGAGCGCTGCGCCACCGGTCTGCCGCACCCGCAGCCGGACACGGCCCTGACCAAGGCCCTGGAGCAGGGCGAACCCACGACCGACTGGGGCTCCTCCTTCATCTGGGGACCGAAGCTGAAGATCACGGTTCCCGCCCGTTCCAGCGCGGTGGACCTCGACGGCCGCAACCGGGGCCCGGTCGTCGGCGCCGTACGCATCGTGTACTCGACCGACGACCTGACCAGCCGGCTGTGGCAGATCTGGGGTTTCCGGGTCGTCCTGGCGGTGGTCGTCCTGGCGGTGGCCGCGGTGATCGGCGCCGCGGCGGCGAGGCGTATCACACGCCCCCTCCGTCAGCTCAACGACATGGCCAGCAAGTTCAGCGACGGCGATCTGACCGCCCGCTCTCCCGTGACGGGCCCCCCGGAGACCCAGACGCTGGCGCGCACCCTCAACCAGGGCGCGGAACGACTGGACACGCTGGTCGCCTCCCAGCGCATCTTCGTGGCGGACGCCTCACATCAACTCCGTACTCCTCTCACGGCGTTGCGGCTGTCGCTGGACAACATCGCGGACGGTGTGGACGACGACTTCGTCAAGGAGGACGTGGAGCAGGCGACGGCCGAGGTCGTCCGGATGAGCCGGCTGGTGAACGGGCTGCTGGTGCTGGCCCGTGCGGAGGCGAAGGTGACGGCGGCGGAACCGCTGCCGCTGTGGGACATCGTCCGGGAGCGGCTGGATGTGTGGAGGCCGGCCGCCGACGAGCGTGGAGTCACCATCACGCTCGGGGGGAGTGCCGACGGCCGGCCGCTCGTGCTGACCAGCCCCGGTCATATGGACCAGGTGCTGGACAACGTGCTCTCGAACGCCCTTGAGGTGTCACCGGACGGCGGCACGATCACCGTCGAGGTGGAGCCCAGGGGCGATGAGGTGGTGCTCTCGGTTCTCGACGAGGGACCCGGGATGTCGGACACCGACAAGTCCCGTGCCTTCGACCGCTTCTGGCGCGGCAGGGGGCTGACCGGGAAGTCCGGCTCCGGCCTCGGCCTCGCCGTCGTCAAGCAGCTGGTGACGGACGACGGCGGGACCGTGACCCTCGGGGACGCGCCCGGGGGCGGGCTGAGGGTGACGATCAGCCTTCGGGCATCTTCGAGGAGTGGTGGTTGACGATGAGCCACTCACCGTTCCGCTTCTCGTACTCGTAGGTGTAGCGGGCCTTGACGGTGCTCTTCTCACCGGTCTTGGGGTCGGTGAGCGCGAACTCGTAGACACCGGTGTCGATGGCGGAGTCGCGGTCGAGCACGTTGACGTGTGTGTCGAGCTTCGTGCCGGCCGGCTTGTTCGCGAGGAAGTGCTCGAAGTAGTCGACGATGGCTGCGCGGTCGGTGCGGACCTTGTTGGACACGGTGGGCAGCAGCACCGCGTCGCTCGCGTACAGGTCCGCGACCTTCTCCGGGTCGCCGGTCTGCAGGGCTGTGTTCCAGGTGTCGAACAGCCCGGCCACCTGCTTCTCGGTGGGCTGCTTCCCTCCACCCCACCCGGGCCCGGCCACAGCGGCACCGGCGGCGAAGGTGCCTACGGCGACGACAGCGGTGGCGGTGACAATGGCTACGCGCTTGCCTATGGACTTGCTTGCCCTACGAGTCATTGCATCTCCAGTGCGGATCTGGTGGCTTTCCTCCCTCCGCGTCCTGTCGGGCGCTTGCCTCTGCGGTGGAAGTGACTCCAGATTCGCTGTGCACCGGTTAGGGGCCGTGCAGCGGACGTACAGCCCCTAGACAAGACGGTGCCAATTCACCCTGCGCGTCCGCTCGATCACGCAGAGCTGGTCGCCGTACCGGCACGGGGGGTTCATGAACTCCGCGGGGGGGGTGGGCGGGCCGCCGGTGTCCCTGTACGCGGATCAACCAATCCGCAGGCGTCACACCCGCCCCCCGAACAGCGTCACCAGCCCCTGGTCCAGCTCCGCCCCCAACGTCTCCTCGCCCGGTGCGATCACGGTGTACGTACGGGCGAGGAAGCGATACAGGTCCGCTGTGGCGAAGCTGAGCATGGCCACGCCCATCGGCGAGTGGAACTCGATGTAGGTGTGGGACGCCCCGCACGGGCGGATGCGCACGGTGCCGAGTCCGGCCCGGGCCCGCAGTCCCCCGCCCAGCAGTACCCGGGCGAACGTCCAGGTCACGGCCTCGCCGTCGAGGGTGACATGGGGCGGGAAGTCGATGTGCACGGCCAGCGGGTCGCCGGCCGTGTAGCGGAGCGTGGCCGGTATCGCGAACTCCTGGCCCGCGTCGGTGATCAGACGGGCGCCGGTCGGCTGCTCCAGGGTGACGTGCATGGTCGGGCTCCGATTCGGGGGGCGGGCGCAACGGCCTGGTGTGGGTGTTGTGGTGCGATGCCTGTGAGACCGAGCGAAGGGGCCGTGCATTACGCCACTTCCGGAGGCTTCATGTGTAACCTGCGTCACCTCTCCGGGCCGGAGTAATCCGCTCGCCCTGCTCCCAACTCGCGGCTACGGTCCACGGATGGAGATTTCGCGTTACGTGGCCTTCAGCAGCGACCCCGCGGGAGGCAACCCGGCGGGTGTCGTGCTCGACGCCACCGGGGTCGAGGACACGGCGATGCTGGCGACGGCGGCCGAACTCGGCTACTCGGAGTCGGCGTTCGTGGTGCCGGCCGACGACGGCACGCTGGACATCCGGTACTTCAGCCCGCTCGCCGAGGTGCCGTTCTGCGGCCACGCGACGATCGCGACCGCCGTCGCCTACGCGGAACTCCACGGCACCGGCCGCCTGCGGCTGCGTACCAAGGCGGGCCCGGTCACCGTGACCACCGACCGGACGGCGGACGGCACCGTGACGGCGACCCTGGTGAGTGTGGCGCCGCGGTCGGTGCCGATCGCGGCGGCCGACCTGGCCGAGTTGCTGGCGATCCTGGGCTGGTCCGCCGCGGACCTGGACCCGGCGCTGCCGCCGCGGGTGGCCTTCGCCGGGGCCTGGCACCCGATCCTCGCCGCCTCCTCACGGGAGCGGCTGGCCGACCTGGACTACGACATGGACGCGCTGGCCGCCCTCATGGCCCGCGAGGACTGGACGACCGTCGACCTGGTCCTGCGGGAGTCCCCCACCGTGTTCCACGCCCGCAACCCGTTCCCGCCCGGCGGTGTCGTCGAGGACCCCGCCACGGGCGCTGCGGCGGCCGCGTTCGGCGGCTATCTACGGGAGTTCGGACTCGTCACCCCGCCCGCCACCCTGACCATCCATCAGGGCGTGGACCTGGGCAGGCCCAGCACGATCACGGTGACGGTACCGGCGGAGCCGGGCACGGGTATCGGCGTGACCGGCACGGCCGTACGGATCTGAACAGCCGTCACTGCGCCGGCCGCAGCCCCAGCTGCTCGCCGATCTCCTGCTCCATCACCTGGCCGGCCTCGAACTCCAGCGTCTCGTCGCCCATCACGCCCTGGTCGGTGTCGAGGCCGTCCAGCTCCTCCAGGGGCTGGTCCAGGCGGACATGGGCGAGGACCGAGTGCAGCGCGCGCAGGGTCGCGGAGGCCGTCGAGCCCCAGTTGGAGAAGTAGGAGAACTGCCACCACCACAGGGCCTCGGTGGTGCGCCCGGCGCGGTAGTGGGCCATGCCGTGGCGGAGGTCGGTGATGACGTCGGTCAGGTCGTCGGAGATGCGGGCCGGGACCGGGGCCTTGCGGGGCTCGTAGGGGTCGAAGACCTCGGAGTAGACGTCGACCGGGTCGAGCAGGCGGGCCAGGTTCTCGCGGAGTTCGTCCACGTCCGGCTCCGGGCCCAGGTCGGGCTCGTAGCGCTCGTCGGGGACGATGTCCTCGTGGGCGCCGAGACGGCCGCCGGCCAGGAGGAGCTGGGACACCTCCAGGAGGAGGAAGGGCACGGTCGAGCCCGGCTCGTCGCCCTTCGCGACCTCCGTGACGGCGACCAGGAAGCTCTCGATCTGGTCCGAGATCTGGACCGCGAAGTCGTCCGGGTTGTGTTCGGTCGCGTGCAGCGTGGCGTCAGACATCTAGGAGTCGTCTCCCCTCGAAGGCGCGGCCGAGAGTGACCTCGTCCGCGTATTCCAGGTCGCCACCCACCGGGAGGCCGCTGGCCAGGCGGGTGACCTTCAGGCCCATGGGCTTGATCATGCGCGCGAGGTACGTGGCCGTCGCCTCGCCCTCGAGATTCGGATCGGTGGCCAGGATCAGCTCCGTGACCGTCCCGTCGGCCAACCGCGCGAGAAGTTCTCGTATACGGAGGTCGTCCGGTCCGACACCCTCGATCGGGCTGATCGCGCCGCCGAGAACGTGGTAACGGCCGCGGAACTCACGGGTCCGCTCGATCGCCACGACGTCCTTCGGCTCCTCGACCACGCAGATCACCGCCGGATCGCGGCGCGTGTCGCGGCAGATGTTGCACAGCTCCTCCTGCGCGACGTTCCCGCACATCGCGCAGAAGCGGACCTTCGCCTTGACCTCGAGCAGGGCCTGGGCCAGGCGTCGTACGTCCGTCGGTTCCGCCTGCAGGATGTGGAAGGCGATCCGCTGGGCGCTCTTGGGACCGACGCCGGGCAGCCGCCCCAGTTCGTCGATGAGGTCCTGGACCACGCCTTCGTACAACGGACTGCCGTCCTTCCTGGGGTTCCTTACGGTACGTACGGTAGTTGGCGGCGGCCCCTCTTAGAAAGGCAAGCCGCAGAACACCCGGAGCGTCAGAAGGGCAGGCCGGGGATGCCGCTGCCGCCGCCCAGGCCCTGGGCCAGCGGGCCCAGCTTCTGCTGCTGCAGATTCTGCGCGTTCTCGTTGGCGGCCTGTACGGCCGCGACGACCAGGTCGGCGAGGGTCTCGGTGTCCTCCGGGTCCACCGCCTTCGGGTCGATCTTCAGGGCGCGGAGCTCACCGGCACCGGTGACAGTGGCCTTCACCAGGCCGCCGCCCGCCTGGCCCTCGACCTCGGTCTGCGCCAGTTCTTCCTGCGCCCGCTGCAGATCCTGCTGCATCTTCTGCGCCTGCTGGAGCAACTGCTGCATGTTGGGCTGGCCACCACCGGGGATCACGATCAGCTCCTTGCCTCTGTACGGCTTTCCCGTTCAGCACGAGCCTACGTGGTCCGGGCAGCCGTCGCCCCGGCACTCTTTCGAGTGAGAGGAACTGGAGTCCTATACCTGATCAAGACCTACTTCCGGGCGGAAAAGAGGCGAAAGGCATCTCTTCGACACCCATTGGGCGGTAGGAAGGGTCCGGCGCGTCAGCCTCAGGTGTTGCGTGACGTTCCGTGCGCTGCGGGGGGTCGTACCCGGACGTAAGTCGTACGTGATGTCACGCACCGTGACAGTAGGGAGTGCCGGGTGGGTCAGCCGGAGATGCAGCCCGACAGGTCGCCTCAGGACGGGCGGGGCGGCGAAGGGGCGGCCGGACTGCGGCCGGGCGATCTGACGGGGCGGGCGTTTCCGCTCGGGGACTGGGGGGAGCCGGCGCTGCGGCTCGACGAGCTGTACCGGTGGGTGGAGCGGGGGGCGCTGGACACGGCGGCGTGGTATCTCGCGGACCGGGTGTGGAAGCGGCGCGGGGCGCGGGCGCTGCGCGGCGGGGCGGCGGCGGGAGCGGTCGTCGGGGCCGCGCTGCCCCTGCTGGACCTGACCGGGGTCGCGAGCGGGGTGGCCCCCTGGGGTTATCTCTCCCTTCTCATGGCGGTGGCGTGCGTGGCGATCGACCGCTCCTTCGGCGTCACCTCGGGCTGGATAAGGGACCTCGCCACGGCGCAGGCGGTGCAGCGGCGGCTTCAGGTGCTCCAGTTCGACTGGGCGACGGAGAGCGTAAGAGAGGTCCTCGGCCCGGCCGAGGGAACGGCCGGCGAGGCCGCCGAGCGGTGCCTGGGCGTACTGCGCCGGTTCTCGGAGGACGTGACCGAGCTGGTCCGCGCGGAGACGGCCGACTGGATGGTGGAGTTCCGGACGGGCTCGGCGCCGATGGGGATCCAGTCGTCGGTGGCCGGCGGGACGCGGCCGGACGCGGCCGTGGGGCAGGGCCGCTTCACGGTGCCGCCGCCGAACGGGGCGCGACCGAACATGCCTCGGCAGCGGCCGCCCGAGCCGCGGTGAGGGAGGGGCCATGGTGAGGCCTCGTGAGGACCGCGTCCTGGAGTCAGGGGTGCCGCCCGTGCCTCAGCGGCACAACTCCAGCCCCACCGGCGTCCCGCACGGCAGATGCCCCTGCGTCCGGATCACCTGCCGGCTGCTCTCCTTGTCCAGGTAGGCGAGAAACCCGGCGGTGAGCGAGCCGTCGGCCGCGGTGCCGTACGTATAGGCGTACTCGATGTCGCGATAGGGGTAGGCGCTGTCGCCGCGCTCGATCTCGTCCACGTTCGCGCGGTCGCCGCCCAGCGCCACCGTCCGCACACCCTTGTGCCTGGCGGCGACACTCAGCTCGCTGTACCCGAGGGCACCGGGCTGCTCGGCGATCGTGTCCAGCACATCCCCGGTACTGGCGAGTTCACACCGCGTCACGACGGTGACGGCACCCTGGGGCGGCCGGCAGTCCAGTGACGTGCTCTGCGCCTGCTCCCACCCCCCGAGCACCCGGTCCTGGAACGCCTGCCGCGTCCCCGAGCTGTCACTGCGGCTGACCAGGACGACGGGCAGGTCGGCGACCGCCTTGCCGGCGTCCGGAAGCACCTCGCCCCATCTCTTGTACCGGCCCTTGTAGATGTCGCGCACCTGCCGCACGGACAGCCCGTCCGGCCCGAGATCGATCCCGTCGTTGACGGCGAGCGTGAAGACGGACAGCGCGACCTTCTTCCCCTTCAGGCCCAGCCGTTCGCCCAGCGGCCCGTCGGAGAACGCGATCACCGACCGTGCCCCGCCCTTCGACCGGTCGGCCAGCGCGGCGAGTTCGGCCACTCCCGCCTCGCTGCCGCGCGTCTCGACGTCGATCTCCGCACCCGCGCACTTGCCTTCGTACTGCTCCGCCAGCGTCGAGATCACCGGCTCGAACGCGGTCGACCCGATCACCGTCAACTCGCCCTGCTCGCATTCGATCGGATTGCCGTCCCGGAAGACGACGATGCCCGCAAGCGCCAGGACGGAGAGGGTGAGCAGTCCGGTGAAGACCCGGGCCGGCAGGCTGAACAGCGGCGCCTTGTCGTCCGGCGTCGCACTGCGGTTGGGGTGCACCTCGCCGTCCCGGATGCCGCCGCGCAGCCGGATCTCGTCGCCCACGTCACCGCCGGACAGCATCACCAGCAGCTTGAAGTGGTCGCCGGGGTTGAGCGGGACGCGCGGGATGCGCAGCCGGTTGCCCTCGTAGCCGAAGCCCCGCTGCTCGGTGAAGTGGTCCATCAGGTGGTCGATGTCGGTCGGCTGGGTGACCGAGACGCCGCGGATGGTGCGGTCCGTGAACACCGCGGTGAGGCCATGGGGGCTCGGGCCCGTGTAGTCGTCGCGGTCGATGCTCTGCGAGCCGTCGTTCTCGACGCGCAGAAGTACGAGGGTCGCGTCGTCCATGTCCGCGTCGAAGAGGCCGATCCGGACGTTCGCCCGGCCCGAACGCACGTCGTCGCCTATCGGGTTGTCCATCTGGACGCGATAGCCGATGCGTTTCCTGCGCGGCACGCGCCGCTCGTACCAGACCATGACGCCCGACGCGACCACACCGAGCACCGCAGTGCCGACGGCCACGATGTTCTCCGCGCTCAGCCACTCCACAGTGGTGCCCCCGCCACTCACCAGAGCCAGTGCGGTGTCACCGTACGTCCGTTCGGAGCCATCGTCGGTGCGCGTCCGCGGATGTTCGCCGGACGTTCAACTGCCGCACAGGAAACGCGACTTCACCCTCACTGCCGGGTGTACGTCAGTTTCTCCCCGCTGCTGGTGTTCACCCGCTCCAGCCTGCCGTCCGGCAGCAGCGTGATCTCGGTGGCCTCGCCCGGCGAGCAGGACGTGGCCGGACCGGCCGTCACGGTGGACGGGCCGATCGCCAACGAGCCGGCGCCGCCCGGCGCTCGGGTCAGCGCCGCCTCGAACTCACAGTGGTAGGTGCCGGTGCCGGCCGGGCCGTCGGCGACGAGGGAGAGGACCGTGTCGCCCACCTCGCCCTGCCGGATGGTCAGCCGGCGGGTGTTCTCGCCGGTGCCGTTGTCGATCGACGCCGTCCAGGTGCCCAGGTACCCCGCCGGTACCGCGCCGTCGGCGGGCTCGGAGGTGGCCGGGTCCGGGGAGGTGGCGGGGTCGGTCGGGCCGGCGGTGGCGGGGTCGGTGGCCGTGGCGGTCGGGCCGCCGCCGGCCGTGTCGTCACCGCCGCCGTTCATGAGGGCGTACACCGAACCACCGGCGGCGAGCGCGACGACCAGGGCGACGACGACGAGCGCCACCGTGGAACGGCCGCTGCGGCGGGGGTCCTCGGGCGGGGGCGACGGGAGGTACGGCAGGGGCGGGTCGTAGGGCGGGGTGGGGCCGTACGACGGGCCGGGGCCGTAGGAGGGGGCGAAGCCGTACGGCGGCTGGGGGCCGGGCGGCGTCGGGCCTGGCGGCGTGTTCGGGACGGCCGCAGGGTAGCCGTACGCCGGCTGCTGCGGATGCTGCTGGGGGGAGCCGTAGGCCGGGTGGGCCGGGGTGTCACCAGGGGCGGCGGCGTCTCCGAAGGCACCGCCGGGCGGGGTGCCGGGGCTCGGCGGCGGGGTCGGGCCGGTCCGGGTCGCGGCCACGGTGGGGAGCTGGTCCGGCGGTGTCGCCGGAGCGGCCGGAGCGTGCTCCGGGGAGGCGGCGGGGGTCGGCTCCGCGGAACCGGGCCCGGCCGAGCCCGCCCGCGCCGGATCGCCCTGTCGGCCGGGGACTTGCGAACCCCCCGGCCCCGACGGCCCCGACGGCCCCACCGGATCCTCCGTGTCCAGCAACCGCACCGCGTGCCGCCCCAGCTGCACCACCAGCGCGCTCGGCAGCCACGGATCACGGGACCGGCCGCCGGAGACGGTGTCCTCGGCTCCCGTACGCTCCAGGATCCGGTCCAGCGTCGGCCGGGCGCCCGGATCCTTGCGCAAGCAGTCCCGCACCAGCTCGGCGATCCCCTCGGGCACCCCCTCCAGATCGGGTTCCTCCTGGGCGATCCGGAACATCACGGCGTGCGCGCCGCTGTCGACGGAGCCGAAGGGCAGCCTGCCGGTCGCGGCGTACGCGAGGACCGAGCCCAGGCAGAACACGTCGCACGCGGGCGTGATCCGGTCGCCGCGCACCTGCTCGGGCGCCATGAACCCCGGCGACCCGACGAGCGCGCCGGTACGGGTGAGCCCGCTCTCGTCGACCGTCTCCAGCGCGCGTGCGATACCGAAGTCGATGACGCGGGGCCCGTCGATGGTGATCAGGACGTTGGAGGGCTTCAGATCCCGGTGCACTATCCCCGCGGCATGGATGTCCTTGAGCGCGTGCGCCAGCCCGGCCGTCAGGATCCGTACCGAACGCTCGGGCAGCGCGCCGTGGTCGTGCCCGACCACCTGCTGGAGGCTGGGCCCGGCGACATACCCGGTGGCGACCCAGGGCACCTCTGCCTCGGTGTCCGCGTCGAGCACCGGCGCGGTCCAGAACCCGCCGACCTGCCGCGCGGCCTGCACCTCCTGCCGGAAGCGGGCGCGGAACTCCTCCTGCGCGGCCAGCTCCCGCCGTACGAGTTTCACGGCGACGGTACGGCCCCGGTCCGACCGGGCGAGATAGACGTCCCCCATGCCGCCCGCGCCCAGCCGCGCCAGCAGCCGGTACACCCCAATGTGCTGCGGATCCCCCGGCCCCAGCTTCTCCATCGCCCGCCCCCAACCAGCCCCCGCCTATGCGTCGGCCCCACGATAGTGCGGCATATGGGGAGGTGAGCGGCCCGGTGTCTACGGTTCCGTAACAGCGACGGCGAGGCCGTCGAGCACCTTCGACAACCGTTCCAGAATCCGTACCGCATCGGCGAGTTCGGCCTCCCCGAAAGCCTCCGCCAGCCGGTCAGCGAAGGCGGCGTGGCCGGGGTCGATACGGGAGATCGCCGCGCGCCCCTCCTGGGTGGGCGCGAGGAGCTTGGCACGGCGGTGGGCGGGGTTGGGCCGGTACTCGGCGAGCCTCTTGTCCACCAGCAGATCGGCGATGCGCTGCACGCTCTGCCGGGTGATGCCCATGGCGCGGGCGATACCGGAGACGGGCAGGGGCTCGCCGAGCACCGCGCCCAGCACCTGCCACCACGCCGCCGTCAGCCCCGAGGGCCGGGCCAGTTCCTCGGCGACCGCGAGGAACTGGCCGTTGAGCTTGAAGACACCGAGCGCGCTGCGGCTGAGCAGGTCCTGTCGTTCCCGGCTCACTGCCCGGCCTTCTCGAGCACGGCGTACGCCTCCGCGTCGGAGTCGTGGAACAGCCGGTACCAGGCGTCCAGCACCTCGCCCTCGTACACCCCGAGCAGCCGGAAGATCTCCCGGGCGAAGGCGACCGGCTCGGTGGGACCGGCGGTGATCAGCTTGCCGTCGGTGACGGCATCGGCGTCGACGTACCGCTCGCCGCCGCCGTAGCCCGTGGCCGCGAGGTAGAAGGAGACGGCGCTGGTGTGTGCACGGTCGTCGAGCAGACCCTCACGGGCCAGCCCGGCGGTGGCCCCGCAGATCGCGGCGACGGGCACCCCGGCGTCGAGGAACTCGCGCGCCTTGCGGGCGAAGGGCGCGAGGTCGCCGCTCGTGTCCCACAGATCGGCGCCCGGCAGGATCAGCAGAGAGCTGTCCTCGGGCCGTACGTCGTCCAGGGCGAGGTCGGGCTGGACGCACAGCCCGCCGATGCTCCGCACGGGCCGCGTGGACGGGCCGACGGTGCGGATCTCGTGGCCGGCGCGGGCGAGATACGCGGTGGCGTGTCCCGTCTCCCAGTCGGCGTAGGTGTCGTAGACGGCGAGGTGCACGGGCTTGGCGCTCATGACTGCTCCTCCTGGGGCTTCGCGGGCTCTGACGCCCCCGAAATGACAACATGCTGTCACTTAGGCAGGATGCTGTCAATGATGCTTTCAGTGGAGTCACGCTCCCGCCTGTCGACACCTTGTCGCGGAAACCCCCGGACCACAGACAGGACGCCGATACCTCGCCCACCCCGCGCCCTCCTACGCTCACCCGCATGACCCCTCAGCCAGATCCCGAGGTCGGCGCCGCCGTGAAGGCCGCGGACCGTGCGCATGTGTTTCACTCCTGGTCCGCGCAGGAGCTCATCGACCCGCTCGCCGTCGCCGGTGCGGAGGGGTCGTACTTCTGGGACTACGACGGCAGGCGCTATCTCGACTTCACCAGCGGGCTCGTCTTCACCAACGTCGGCTACCAGCACCCCAAGGTCGTCGCCGCGATCCAGGAGCAGGCCGCGAGGATGACGACCTTCGCGCCCGCCTTCGCGGTCGAGGCGCGGTCGGAGGCGGCTCGGCTGATCGCCGAGCGGACCCCGGGCGACCTGGACAAGATCTTCTTCACCAACGGCGGCGCGGACGCCGTGGAGCACGCCGTACGGATGGCCCGGCTGCACACCGGGCGACCGAAGGTGCTGTCCGCGTACCGCTCGTACCACGGCGGCACCCAGCAGGCCGTGAACATCACCGGCGACCCCCGCCGCTGGGCCTCCGACGGTGCCGCGGCCGGCGTCGTGCACTTCTGGGCGCCCTTCCTGTACCGCTCCCGCTTCTACGCGGAGACCGAGGAGCAGGAGTGCGCGCGGGCACTGGAGCACCTGGAGACGACGATCGCCTTCGAGGGGCCGTCGACCATCGCCGCGATCATCCTGGAGACGATCCCGGGGACGGCCGGAATCATGGTCCCGCCGCCCGGATACCTCGCCGGCGTCCGTGAGCTCTGCGACAAGTACGGGATCGTCTTCATCCTGGACGAGGTCATGGCGGGGTTCGGGCGGACCGGGGAGTGGTTCGCGGCGGACCTCTTCGACGTGACGCCGGACCTGATGGTCTTCGCCAAGGGCGTGAACTCCGGGTATGTGCCGCTGGGCGGGGTGGCGATCTCCGGGGCGGTCGCCGAGACGTTCGCGAAGCGGCCCTACCCGGGCGGTCTGACGTACTCGGGCCATCCGCTGGCCTGCGCCGCCGCCGTCGCGACGATCAACGTCATGGCCGAGGAGGGCGTCGTCGAGAACGCCGCGCGGCTCGGTGCGGACGTGGTCGGGCCGGGGCTGAGGGAGCTGGCCGAGCGGCATCCGTGCGTCGGCGAGGTGCGGGGCGTCGGGATGTTCTGGGCGCTCGAACTGGTCAAGAACCGGCAGACCCGCGAACCGCTGGTCCCCTACAACGCGGCCGGCGAGGCGAACGCCCCCATGGCCGCGTTCGGCTCCGCCGCGAAGGCCGGGGGCATCTGGCCGTTCGTGAACATGAACCGCACGCACATCGTCCCGCCGTGCAACGTGAGCGAGGCCGAGCTGAAGGAGGGGCTGGCGGCGTTGGACGCCGCGCTGGCGGTGGCGGACGAGTACACGGCGTAGGCAGGGGCTGGTCTTTCAGCCCGTCCGGCGTTTGAGGACGAGGCCCGTTCAGGTCACAAAAACGTCCCCACAATCCGAACGCGTAAGGTGGCGTGCTCGTAGACATATACGTGCACGCCACCTCATCGCGACGACGGGAGACGCCCTGACCATGCCCGGCACCGGCAGCAACGGCTCCGTCACGCGAAGTACCCTGCGCCAGCAGATCGCGGACGCGCTGCGGGACGAGGTACTGGCCGGGCGCCTCCAGGCGGGCCGCGAATTCACCGTCAAGGAGATCGCCGAACAGTACGGAGTCTCCGCGACGCCGGTACGCGAAGCCCTCGTCGACCTCTCCGCGCAGGGCCTCCTGGAGGCCGACCAGCACCGCGGCTTCCGCGTGCACGAGTACTCCGTGGCGGACTACCGCGACATCGTCGAGGCCCGCGGCCTGGTCACCGACGGCATGTTCCAGGTCCTGGCCACCGACCGCTCGGCCCAGCGCGACCCCGACAACCCACGCGTCGCCGCCGCCGTGGCCGGAGTGCGCCGCCGCGCCGAGGAGGCACAGCGCGCCGCCACCGCCGGCGACCTCACCGTGCTCATCGGCTACGACCTGCGCTTCTGGCGCGAACTCGCCGCCCTCTTCGGCAACCCCTACCTCGCGGACTTCCTGCACCGGCTGCGCCTGCAGTCCTGGGTCTGCGCGGTCCAGCACCTGCGCCGCCTCGACGATCTGCGCGGCCGCCTGTGGTCCGGGCACACCGGCCTGGTGGACGCCCTGATGCGCCGCGATCTGCCCACGGCCCGCTCGATCATCGCCGCCAACGACGCCGACTCCGTCGCCCTGATCGAGCGACTGGCGGCCGAGTGAGCCCTGAGCGGGGCCTGCCGGAGCTCGCCGAACCCGAGTCCTGCGATCTCTCCGTCGTCATCCCCGCCTACAACGAACAACACCGCCTCATCCCCACCCTCGACACCCTCACCGACCACCTGGCCGCCGAGGACGCCCGCTGGACCGAGTGGGAGATCATCGTCGCCGACGACGGTTCCACCGACGCCACCCGCGACCTCGTCACCGCCCGCCAGGACCCCCGTGTCCATCTGGTCACCGGCACCCGCAACCGCGGCAAGGGCCACGCCCTCCGGCTCGGTGTCGCCGCCTCCCGAGGCCGCCGTGTGCTGGTCACCGACGCCGATCTCGCGACGCCGATCGAGGAGCTGGAGCGGCTCGACAAGGCGCTCGCCGAGGGCAACTCGGCGGCGATCGGCTCCCGTTCGGCCCCCGGCGCCACGATCGGCGACCGCCAGCCCCGGCCGCGCGAACTCCTGGGCCGCGCCGGGAACCTGCTCATACGCGGCACGGTCCTCCCCGGCATCCGCGACACCCAGTGCGGTTTCAAGCTCTACGACGGCGACCGCGCCCGCGAGGCCTACGCCGCCTCCCGCGTCAACGGCTGGGGCATAGACGTCGAGGTGTTACGGCACCTGCGCCGCGCCGGACTGCCCATCGCCGAGGTCCCCGTCCGCTGGTCCCACCGGCCCGGCTCGAAGGTCGGCCCCCTCGACTACGTCCGCGTCCTCACCGAGATGTCCCGCATCGCGCTGCGCTCCCTGCGCCCCGCCGACCTCTTCGCAGGCCTCCTCTTCCTCCTGATGTCGGTGGCCCTCTACTCCGGCCGCTTCTTCGCCCCCGCCCACCGCTACCTCCCCGACTCCCTGCGCGACCAGCACCAGTGGGAGTGGTTCTTCGCGGTCACCGCCGACAACGTCGCCCATTTCCGCAACCCCCTCTTCACCGACCTCCAGGGCTTCCCCGACGGCGTCAACCTGATGGCCAACACGGTCATGCTCGGCATGTCCGTCCCCCTCACACCCCTCACGCTCGCCGCCGGCCCCGCGGTCACCCTCAGCCTGGTCATGACGCTGGGCCTCGCCGTCACCGCGGCTGCCTGGTACCGGCTGATCGTCAAGTACGTCGTACGCGGGAGGATCGCGGCCTTCCTGGGCGCGTCCCTCGCCGCCTTCGCCCCGCC
This sequence comes from Streptomyces sp. NPDC111802, assembly GCF_055634335.1. Classification (NCBI taxonomy): domain Bacteria; kingdom Bacillati; phylum Actinomycetota; class Actinomycetes; order Kitasatosporales; family Streptomycetaceae; genus Streptomyces; species Streptomyces sp. NPDC111802. The sequence continues at coordinate 114,826 of NZ_JBVKCZ010000005.1, forward strand.
GATGGTCAGCCACGCCCACGCGCACCCCAACTTCGTGGTCCTGTTCATGATCCCGCTGATCATCGACCGGGCCCTGCGCCTGTGCACGGGCACCCGGGTGGTACGGGACGGGGTGCTGCTGGGTCTGATGGCTGCGTACCAGGTCTTCCTCGGCGAGGAGCCGTTGCTGCTGGCGGCGCTGGGCCTGCTGCTGTTCGCCGCCGCCTACGCCGTCGTACGCCCGGAAACGGCGCGGGACTCCTGGCGTCCGCTGCTCAGCGGCCTCCTCATCGGCGCCTCCGTCTGTCTGCCCGTCATCGTGTATCCCCTCGTCTGGCAGTTCGCCGGTCCGCAGAGCTACACCGGCATCGAGCACAACCCGCGCTCCTTCAACAGCCCCCTCGCCCTGCTCTCCTTCGCCGAGCGCTCCTGGCTCGCGGGCGACGCGGAGACGGCGAACGCCCTGGCCTTCAACACCACCGAGCAGAACGCCTTCTACGGCTGGCCGCTGGTCCTGCTCGCCTTCGCCGTCGTCGTACGGCTGTGGGAGCGGGCCCTGGTCAGAGCGCTGGCGTTCACGGCGGTGGCCGCGGCGTTTCTGTCGCTTGGGCGGGAGTTCCGGATACCGCTGACGGATGTCACCCTCCCCGGCCCATGGGAACTCCTCGCCGACAAGCCGTTGTTCGACGCGGTCATCGAGAGCCGGGTCGCGATGATCTGCGCCCCCGCGCTGGGGATGCTGCTCGCTCTCGCCGTCGACCGGCTGCCGGTGACGCGCCCCCTGGGCATGCGCCACGTCGGCCTGCTGGGCGTCGCCCTCGCCCTGCTCCCCCTGATCCCGGCCCCGCTGAGGGCCGTCGACCGCGCCGACGTGCCCGCCTTCATCGCGGACGGCACCTGGAAGTCGTACGTCCGCGAGGGCGAGTCACTCGTGCCGGTGCCGCTGCCCGATCCCGCCGACGCGGAGGCGCTGCACTGGCAGACCGAGGCCGGCCTCGGCTTCAAGCTGCCCGGCGGCTACTTCAACGGCCCCTACGGCGACGAACGCGTCGGCATCTACGGCGCCGAGCCCCGCTTCACCTCCAACCTGCTGCGTGATGTGCGCGACTCCGGCGACATCCCGCCGGTCAACGAGTCGTGGCGGGAGCAGGCCGGGGTGGACCTGGCGTACTGGAAGGCGGGCGTACTGGTGCTCGCCCCGCAGCCGCACGACGACGCGCTGCGTGCGACCGTGCGGAAGCTGGTGGGCGAGCCCGGTAGGTGGGTCGGCGGAGTATGGGTATGGGACCTGCACAAGCGGGGACCTGGATGAGGAGCCCGTACGAGGAGTCCGCGTGAGGAGCCCACATCCGTACGAACGGGCCTGCACAAGGGGTCCGCCCCCGAGCCGCACCGATTACCCTTCCCTGACCACTGTGCTACGCATTAGCCACGCCGTGCGACCGCTGTGTGAGGAGCCCTCTTTTGGCCTGTGACCTGTGGCTGGTACCGCTTGTCGACGTGTTGTGCCACACCCCCGACAACCCCTTCGCCGAGGAACTCGCGCAATACAACAAGGTGCTCGCCGAGGCCGGGCTGCCACCGGTGCCGGTGTACCAGTACATGCCGGGCCTGTCCGGTGACGTGGCCCCGGTGGCCGGCTTCGACTACGACGCGCTGCACTTCCTGCGGCGCGCGTATCTGCTCCAGGTCTGCGGGCTGGAAGTCACCCCGGTCGACGAACTGGGCGGCGACTACGAGCAGCTGCTGGAGATGTTCGAGTCGACGGCCAAGCAGTCGCACCTGGTCTGGCACTACGACCACGCAGGTGCCTACGTCCCCGTCGACTTCCCGAACCCGCTGTCCAACGACGAACTCCTCGCGGGCGGCGGCCCCCTGGGCTCCGCCCAGTCACTCCTGCGCGAGCTGGAGTTCGTGGCCCCGGTGATCGGCATCGACCCGGCCAACCCCCCGGCGGCACCACAGGCCCCGCTCACCCCGACGGACTTGGAGGAACCGGCCGTCCCCGGCCCCTACGACCCGAGCCCCTTCGCCCGTGAACGGCATGTGTGGCTGGGGCTGCACGCGGCGGCGACGCGGTCCCTGGCCCAGGGGTCGATGATCGTGTTCAGCTGATCTTCAGCTGGGACAGGCCCTTCTGCACGTCGTCGAGGTTCATCACCGGCGTGTAGTCCACCTCGGCGCCGAACGTCTCGAAGAGCGGCTCGGTGAGCGGCGGCATTTGGGAGGAGTCCTGCATGTCGAAGACCAGGAACATCGTGCGGACCCCTCCGTCGGCCGTGAAGTACGAGGCCTCCGGCTTGAAGGCGCCGACGATCTCCTGCATCAGCTGAGGCATCTTGCCGTTGCGGATGATGGCGTTCGTCTTCTCGGTGTCGAGATGGGCCTGAAGCAACACGCGCATGACAGTGACCTTTCGCCTGACGGGGCTGTACGGCCTCACGCTATGGGCGTTGGATGCACTTCGCCCGTTTCATGGCGCCATCGGGTGATCCGTCGGCATAGCCGCGCGGTCGAACACATGGGGCAGTCCTGTGAAGTCGGTTGCGGCAGTGGTGATGCCGGGCGACGTTGACCGACATGGGCGCTGATGGGCGGTTACTGCGCGTTCATGCGGAGCTACCTGGCCGGCGACGATCCGTGCCTGCCGACGGATCTGGTCCGGCGGCCGATGCCGACTGGTCTTGTGGGCACCGGTCGGGGTCCGCGGGATCGGTCGATTCGGCAGTTGTTCGACGCCCACGGGGTCGGTGGTGAGCTGCGGGACTCGCACGGCGTATGGGGTTCGCTGGCCCTGCTGCGGTCGGCCGGTGGCCGGGCCTTCGACAGGGCGGACGCCGCGCGGGTGCTGGAGCTGACGTGCTCAGCGGCCCGGTGCAGCCGGTCGCCGAGGAGCAGGCGGCCGGCAAGGTCACCGGCGCCACGCCGATGGCCGCGTGGTGGGCGGAGCGGCTGCGCGAGCATCATCCGGCCAGCTGGGTGGACGCGTTGGTCTCCGGCATCGCCGCTCAGACGCGGCGGACCCTGCGGGAGCCCGGGATCCCGGCGCCGGTGATGCACTGCCCGGCAGCCCGGTTCGGCCGGTGGATCTCCGCGGAAGGCCGGCCTCTGGACCCGGACGGGGCGGTGGCCGTGCTGGTACGGGCCGTGCCGGCACGTGAGCTGCTGGTCTCCCTCGGATCCTGGTACGGCGTCACCGCCCGCGAGCGGCAGGTGATCGAGCACCTGCTGGACGGGGCGGCGGCCAAGCAGATCGCACGCGGCCTCGGCATGTCGGTCCACACCGTCAACGGTCACCTCAAGGCCGTCTGCCGCAAGCGCGGCGTCACCGGCCGGGCGGAGCTGCTCACGGGATCCGACCCCGATGATCGAGCTGATCCTGGAAGAGAGCGTGCTGCGGCGTCCGTTCGGCAGCTGGGAGATTCTGCGCGGGCAACTGCGCTCGCTCGCCGAGGACGCCCAGCGGGACAATGTTTGTGTGCAGGTACTCCCGCTGGAGCGTGGGCTGCGCGGAACGTACGCGGGCCCGAGCACAGGCCCTGAGTCCCGACGAATCACCGGCCTTCATCAAGCAGTTGGCAGGGAAGAAACGATGACCGGCACCAGAAACCTTCGCTGGTTCAAGTCGAGCTACAGCGACAGCGGCGGCGGAGCCTGCGTCGAAGTCGCCCACGCCTGGCGCAAGTCGTCGTACAGCGACGGCGGCGGCCACTGCCTCGAAGTCGCCCCCTGCCGTACGGGCCCCGGCGTGCCGGGATGACGCAGATCGCGCCCCTGACCGACGCGAACCGGCCCTTCCTCTACCGACGCCGACTTGTGCATGAACTCCCGGCGGTTCATGGGACTGACGGGCACACGGGCTCCTGAGCAGGGGCACCCACTGCAGAAACGCCCGGCCAATACCTGGCCGGACGCTTCTCACTCACACCTGCAGGGACGCAACCCGCGGATTACGACGGGTCGATGTCATGGAAGAACCAGGTAAGGATGTCGTTGCCGGCCGGCTGCTGGACGTGCAGCACGACATTGACGAAGGTCGCCGAGACGACCTGCACCCGCCAGTTGCCGTTGGGACACACCTGGCTCGCCGGAGGGTTCGGGGGCGTGTTGAGCGACACGCTGAACGTGATCTGGCCCGCACGGGGGTTGATGGTCTGGGTCGCGCCCGTCGTAGGGCCGAAGAAGGCCGGGTGACCCGGGGCAGTGTTCCCGCCCCTGTTGACGCAGATGTACTGGACGCGGACCTGATCGGCCGTCACGAAGACCGCGGCAGGACCTGTTCCCAGACCGGCCACCTTGCCGCTGCACGTGATGGACGCGCCACTTTGCGAGATCGTCTTGGGGGCGCACGTCGGGGACCCGATGAAATGCGGGCTGTCCGCGAGGGCGGGCGAGACGCCGAGGGCGAGCGTGAGGAACGTCATGGTCAGGAGCTTGAGGACACGACGCACGAAGGTTCTCCTCTTCGACTGTGGGGTGCGATGCGAAGAGAGTCCTACCGCGCAGGGGAGGTAAAATCCCGATAAGTCACTCAAACGCTTATACGCCTGGTCCCCGCCGGAAGGCTTCCGGCGGGGACCAGGGATTCGCGGCCTACAGGAACGAGTTGACCTCGATCGTCTCGTCCCGGCCCGGACCCACACCGATCGCGGAGATCGGGGCGCCGGACATCTCCTCCAGCGCCTTGACGTAGGCCTGGGCGTTCTTCGGGAGGTCGGAGAACGACTTGGCCTTCGAGATGTCCTCGGACCAGCCGGGCAGCATCTCGTAGACCGGCTTGGCGTGGTGGAAGTCGGTCTGCGAGTACGGCAGTTCCTCGACGCGCCTGCCGTCGATCTCGTACGCCACACAGACCGGGATCTGCTCCCAGCCGGTGAGGACGTCGAGCTTGGTGAGGAAGAAGTCGGTCAGGCCGTTCACGCGGGTCGCGTAGCGGGCGATGACCGCGTCGAACCAGCCGCAGCGACGGTCACGGCCGGTCGTCACACCCCGCTCGCCGCCGATCCGGCGCAGCGCCTCGCCGTCCTCGTCGAACAGCTCGGTCGGGAACGGGCCGGCGCCGACCCGGGTCGTGTACGCCTTGAGGATGCCGATGACGCGGCTGATCTTCGTCGGGCCCACGCCCGCGCCCGTGCAGGCACCGCCCGCCGTCGGGTTCGAGGAGGTGACGAAGGGATAGGTCCCGTGGTCGATGTCGAGCAGGGTGCCCTGGCCGCCCTCGAAGAGGACCACCTTGTCGTCCTCCAGCGCCTGGTTGAGGATCAGCACCGTGTCGGCGACGAACGGCTTGATCTGCTCCGCGTAGCCCAGCAGTTCCTCGACGACCTGCTCGACGGCGATCGCGCGCCGGTTGTAGAGCTTGGTGAGGACCTGGTTCTTGACGTCGAGGGCGGCTTCGACCTTCTGGGTGAGGATCGACTCGTCGTAGAGGTCCTGGACCCGGATACCCACGCGGTTGATCTTGTCGGCGTAGGTCGGGCCGATGCCGCGCCCGGTGGTGCCGATCTTCCGCTTGCCGAGGAAGCGTTCCGTCACCTTGTCCACCGTCACGTTGTACGGCGTGATGATGTGCGCGTTTCCGCTGATGAGGAGCTTGGACGTGTCGACGCCACGCTCGTTCAGACCGCTCAGCTCGGAGAGCAGGACCGACGGGTCGACGACGACGCCGTTGCCGATGACCGGGGTGCATCCCGGGGAGAGGATGCCGGAGGGGAGAAGGTGGAGGGCATACTTCTGGTCGCCGACGACGACCGTGTGGCCGGCATTGTTGCCGCCCTGGTAGCGGACCACGTAGTCGACGGATCCGCCGAGCAGGTCGGTGGCCTTCCCTTTACCCTCGTCACCCCACTGAGCACCGAGCAGCACAAGTGCGGGCACGCGCGTACACCCCTTCCGGGCGGGGCATGTCCAAGGTCAGGGGTGTCACACGGAGGTCTTCCACCGTGTGCACCACGACCGTCCGCGACCGTCGTTGGCCGCGAACCGTCGGACCGGATGGCCCCGGAATAGACGAAGCCCCTGGCGCAATAGCGCAAGGGGCTCTTGCACAAAGATGCTACCCGAGGAAGCGAGGCATGGCCGAGGTGGCGACTTTCGCGATGTCCGATCAGCTGCTGGTGGTGATCGATCCGATCGCCCGGAGGACGGACGGCGAGTCCGTCAGGATCGCGAAAGACGTGCTCAGCGCGGGTGCGGCGACGAAAGTGTGCCTACCGGAGGGTCCGGACGAATTCGCCCGCGCCCTGGCGAAACGCGGGTCGCGCAGGCCCGTGGTCATCGGCGACGACGGGACGCTGCTGCGCACGGTGGCGCTGCTGCACCGGCAACGGCAGCTGGCCGAATGCGTGCTGTCGGTGGTGCCGGTCGGGGCTGCGCTGTCGCTGGCCGGATCCCTGGGGGTGCCGACGGGGGCGGTCGCGGCGGCGCGGGCGGTGCTGGACGGGGTGGAGCGGCGGCTGGATCTGCTCGTGGACGACAGCGACGGGGTGGTGCTGGGCGCGCTGCGGATCCCGCCGATACGGGACCCCGCCGCGCCGGTCGGGGCGAGCGCGGTGGGGCCTGGGGCGGGGCGTCCGTGGCTGCGGACGTGCCAGTCGCTCGTACGGACACTGGTGCCGGCCCGGGGTGCCCCGGTACCCGGGTCGCCCGGCCCGGCGCGGCTGCGCGTCGAGGTCGACGGGGCGACGCTGGTGGACCTCGACCAGCCGGTGGAGGGGGTGTCGGTGACGCCGGGGGGCGCCGGGGTGGCCGAGGTGGAGGTGCGGCCGGCCTCGGTGGGGGCGGAGGCCTCGCCGCTGCGGGCCGAGGGGCGGACGGTGACCGTGTCGGGGGCGCATTTCCGGTACCGGGCGGACGCGGGGGTCTCCGGGCCGGTGCGCAGACGGACATGGACGGTGGGGGAAGGCGCGCTGCGGTTGGTGCTGCCGGGGCGGTGAGCCCGGGAGGGTCAGCCCTGTCCGAAGGTCTTCTCGCGGTACACCCGCCAGCGTTCCATCATGCCCGCGACCTCCACCTCGACGAACTCGAAGAAGGCGAGCGTCTCGGCCAGGCGGCGCCCCGCCGGGGTGTCGGCGCCGAGGCTGGTGACACCTTCACGCAAGGCCGACTCCCACCGCTTGAGGACGGCTTCGCGGTTGGTGAGGGCCTCGTACCACTGGTCGCCGTGCACCCGGTAGCGCTCCCGACGCGATCCGGGCTCCCGCTCACGCGACACCATGTGCGTCTGGGCCAGGTAGCGCACCGCGCCGGAGACCGCCGCCGGGCTGATCCGCAGCTGTTCGCCCAGTTCGGCGGAGGTCAGCACACCCTTGTCGGAGGCGAGCAGCGCGGCGAAGACCCTGGCCGCCATGCGCTGCATCCCGGCCTCCACCAGCTGCGCCGCGAAGGACTCCACGAACTTCGACACGGACTCCGCGTCCCGGCCGGCCCCGGCTGACTCCGTCATCCGTCCATCCTATCGAGCCTTTATACGCTTCCTTAACTTCACAAATTTCTGAAAGAAGCGTACGTTCTGAACCATGACGAAGGCAAACCCCGCCATCGAGGTATCCGGACTGCACAAGTCGTTCGGCAGGACGCACGCGCTCGACGGCCTCGACCTGGCCGTCGAGACCGGCGAGGTCCACGGCTTCCTCGGCCCCAACGGCTCCGGCAAGTCCACCACCATCCGCGTCCTGCTCGGCCTGCTGCGCGCCGACTCCGGCGGCGCCCGGGTGCTCGGCCGCGACCCCTGGGCGGACGCGGTGGAGATCCACCGCCGGATCGCCTACGTCCCCGGCGACGTCACCCTGTGGCGCAACCTCTCCGGCGGCGAGGTCATCGACCTGTACGGCCGGCTGCGCGGCGGCCTCGACAAGCAGCGCCGCGCCGAGCTGATCGAGCGCTTCGAACTGGACCCCACCAAGAAGGGCCGCACGTACTCCAAGGGCAACCGGCAGAAGGTCGCCCTGGTCGCCGCGTTCGCCTCGGACGTGGACCTGCTGATCCTGGACGAGCCGACGTCGGGCCTCGACCCGCTGATGGAGGAGGTCTTCCAGCGCTGCGTGGAGGAGGAGCGCGACCGCGGCCGCACCATCCTGCTGTCGTCCCACATCCTCAGCGAGGTCGAGGAACTCTGCGACCGGGTCAGCATCATCCGCAAGGGCCGCACGGTCGAGAGCGGCTCGCTCGCCGACCTGCGCCATCTGACCCGGACGAGCGTGACGGCCGAACTGGCGGGCCCGCCCAACGGGTTGTCACACCTGCCCGGGGTCCACGACCTCGACGTCCAGGGCCGCCGGGTCCGCCTCCAGGTCGACACCGACAAGCTCGACGCCGTACTGCGCTCGCTCAGCGAGTCCGGCATACGGTCGCTCACCTCGACCCCGCCGACGCTGGAGGAGCTGTTCCTGCGGCACTACCAGGCGGACATGAGCGAGGTGGCTGCCCGATGACCGCCACGGCCTTCGGGGTACGGCCCGCAGGCTCGCGCCAACTCGCGGGCACCGCAACCCTGCTGCGCTTCGCCCTGCGCCGCGACCGGCTGATGATCCCGGTCTGGGTGGGCGTGAACGCGCTGATGATCCTCTCCATGCCGAACACCCTGGAGAACCTGTACGCCACCCCCGCCGAACGCGCCGACCTCGTCCAGAACACGGCCACCAACGCCTCCTTCCGCGCTCTGATCGGCCCGGTCTTCGACGACTCGATCGGCGCCCTGACGGCCTGGCGGGTGGGCGTGTACGCGGGCGCCCTCGCCGCCGTGGTGAGCATGCTCCTCGTCGTACGGCACACCAGGGACGAGGAGGAGAGCGGCCGTCACGAACTGGTGGCGTCCGGGATGGTGGGCCGCAGGGCGTCGCTGACGGCCGCGCTGCTGACGGCGGTTGTCGCGAACGCCGCGCTGGCGCTGCTGGTGACGGCAGGTCTGGCCGGGCTGGGCGCCTCCGGGGCACTGGCCTTCGGGCTCGGGCTCGCCGGGGTCGGCATGGTCTTCGCCACGCTGGCGGCGATCGTCGCCCAGTTCACCGAGAGCGCGCGGCTGGCGCGGGGACTGACGGCCGGGCTGCTGGCCGCCGCGTTCGTGCTGCGCGCGGCGGGCGACTCGGCGTCGGACGACGGTTCGTCGGCGCTGACGTGGGCCTCGCCGCTGGGCTGGCTGGAGAACCTGCGGCCGTTCGCGGACGAGCGCTGGTGGGTGCTGCTGCTGTTCGCGGGGGCGGCCTCGGTGCAGGGCGTGGTGGCTTATGCCCTCGCCGGCCGCCGGGACGTCGGCATGAGCTTCCTGCCCGCGCGTCCGGGGCCCGCTTTCGGCCGTCTCGGGACGGCGGGCGCGCTGGCCTGGCGGCTGCAGCGCGGCAGCGTGCTCGGCTGGAGCATCGGGTTCTTCCTCGCCGGGGTCGTCTACGGGGGGCTGACCGACGGGGTGGCCGACCTGGTCGGCGACAACGAGAACGCGCGGGAGATCTTCGAGCGGATGGGCGGGCAGTCGGGGCTGACCGACGCGTTCCTGGCGTCGATGGTCGGCATGCTCGGGCTCATCGCGGCCCTGTACGTGGTGGCATCAGTCCTACGGCTGCACGGCGAGGAGACCTCGATGCGGGCGGAACCGATCCTGGCGAACGCGGTGGGCCGCCTTCGCTGGGCGGCGGGCCACCTGGTGATCGCCTTCGCCGGATCCGCGCTGATCATGCTGCTCGCGGGGCTGGGTTTCGCGGCCGGTTACGGCAAGGAGACCGGCCCGATCCTGGGCGCGTGCCTGGTACAGCTCCCGGCGATCTGGGTCATCGGCGGCCTGGCGCTCCTGTTGTACGGCCTCTTCCCACAAGCGGCGATGGCGGCGTGGGCGGTGGCCGGCGCGGTCCTGCTGGTCGGCTGGGTGGGCCCCGCGCTCGATGTTCCGCAGCCGGTGCTGGACGTGTCCCCCTTCGGGCATCTGCCGAAGCTGCCGGGGGGCGGGATGGAGTGGGGGCCGGTGCTGGTCCTCACCGGTCTCGCGGTGGCGTTGGTGGCCGGGGGGCTGGGGGGGTTGCGGCGGCGGGACATGACGACGTGACGGGATCAGTCGACGTACTGCTTGAGTTCCTCGGTGTCGAGTTCGATGCCTACGGGGTCGGGGAGGGTGACCTTGCCCCCCAGCCGCACTGTGTGGATCTCGCGGTAACCGTCTTCCAGATCGGGGGCGGTGTGCACGAGGACCGAGAGATTGTCCCGGTCGATCAGCAAGTAGACGGGGATACCGGCCTCGGCGTATGCCCGGGGCTTCTCCACTCGGTCACGGTTGTGTGTGTCCGAGTCGTACGACGTGATCTCGACGGCCATCAACACGCCGTCGGGTCTGGCCCAGTCGCCCTGGCCATTGAAGTAGCCCACCGGCGCGAGCAGGGCGTCGGGCCGGGCCCGGCCCCTGCGGTACGCCTCGACCTTCAGCCCCTGGTTCGTCGTATAGAGGGTGAGGTCAGGTCGTGCTTGCTTGCACTTGAAGACCAACCACATCGCGATCTCGCCGTGGCTGCCGTTCGTCACTTTCTTGACCCCGATCCGTCCGCCGATGAACTCGAAGCTGACGGTCTCGTCCTCGCGAGCGGCGAATTCTGCGATCCGCTCGAACATGTCCACCGACAACTGAGACGACGCACGCTCTGCCATAACCGTCATGGTGCCTCCCTTCGCAGGCAGGCACCAGCTTGCCGAGCCGCCGACGGCTGTCGATCGGGGTTCGCCCGGCGATCATCCGAACGGGTGATCACCCCACCTCGACGCCAAGCCCTTCCAGGCCCCGGATCACGAAGTTCGGCTTACGCTCCGGCTCCGCCGCCAGTCGCAGCGTCGGGGCCTGCTCCAGCAGGGCCGTCATCGACGCCGCCAGCTCGATGCGGGCCAGCGGGGCGCCGATGCAGTAGTGGATGCCCGCGCTGAAGGAGATGTGCGGGTTGTCCTTGCGGGTGAGGTCGAGCGTCTCCGGGGTCTCGAAGACGTCGGGGTCATGGTTCGCGGAGCCGAAGAGCATGGCGATCTCCGCTCCCCGCGGGATCGTCGTGCCGTCGATCTCGATCTCGTCCAGGACCCAGCGTTCGAAGAGCTGGAGCGGGGTGTCGTAGCGCATCAGCTCCTCGATCGCGGACGGGATCAGGGAGTGGTCGGCGCGCAGGGCCGCCAGCTGGCCGGGGTTGCGGAACAGGGCCCACCAGCCGTTGACCGTGGCGTTCACCGTGGCCTCGTGGCCGGCGTTGAGGAGCAGGACCGCCGTGGAGATCATCTCCTGCTCGGTGAGCCGGTCGCCCTCGTCGTGGGCCTCGATCAGACCGGAGATCAGATCGTCACCCGGTTCCTTGCGGCGGGCCGCGATCAGCTCCGTGAGGTAGTCCGAGAACTCGACCGACGCCCGAACCGCCCTCGCCGCCGTCTCCTGCGACGGGTTCAGCTCGTACATCCCGCAGATGTCCGCCGACCAGGGCCGCAACTGCCCCCGGTCCGCCTCGGGAATGCCCAGCATCTCCGCGATCACCGCCACCGGCAGCGGCTCCGCGACATCCGTCAGCAGATCACCGCCGCCCGCCGCGACCAGCCCGGACACCAGCTCGCCCGCCAGGTCCCGCACATACGGCCGCAGCCGCTCCACCGTGCGCGGTGTGAACGCCTTCGACACCAGCCGGCGGATCCGGGTGTGGTCCGGCGGCTCCAGGTCGAGCATCCCGTGGTCGTTCAGGACGTGGAACGGCTCGTGCTCCGGCGGCGGCGCGGTACGCCCGAAGTCCTCGTGCGTGAACCGGTGCTGGTACGTCCGGCCGAGGCGGCGATCTCGCAGCAGCGCCGAGACATCCGCGTGGTGCGGCACCAGCCACTGGTTCGTGGGCGCGAACCAGTGCACACGGCCCCTGGCCCGCAGTTCGGCGTAGGCGGGGTAGGGGTCGGCGAGGAACGCCGGGTCCCAGGGGTCGAAAGCGAGGTCGGAAGGAGCTGCCATGCACGGACGTTAGACCGCCGTCCCCCACCCTGACCAGGGGGCTAGGGCGCGCCGAAGTCCGGCAGAGTGACCGAGCCGTCCTCGGCCAGGGGGAAACCGGGGTTGTGGGCGACCTCCCACGCGTGACCGTCGGGGTCGACGAAGGCACTGGAGTAGAAGCCGATCGCGTTGACGGCCGCGGGCTTGGTGACCGTCCCGCCCGCCCGCTCCACCGCCGCGAGAAGGGCATCGACCTCCGCCTCGGACCGGACGTTGTGCGCAAGGACGATCCCGCCGAAACCGCCCGCCGCCCCGGGCTCCAGTCCGCAGTCACGCGCCAGCTTGTCCCGCCCCCACAGCACCAGCCCCAGGCCGCCCGCCTGGAAGAACACGGTCTCCTCGACCTCCTGCCCGCGCCAGCCCAGAGCCTCGTAGAAGGCCTTGGAACGGGCGAGATCGGAGACTCCCAGCGTGATCAGAGTGATGCGCTGTTCCATGCCCTCACGGTAGCCCCGGCGCCTCAGCCCGGCGTGACCAGACGCGCCTCGTAGGCGAACACCGCCGCCTGCGTACGGTCCCGCAGCCCCAGCTTCACCAGGATCCGGCTGACATGGGTCTTGATCGTCGACTCGGCGACCACCAGCCGCTCGGCTATCTCCGAGTTCGACAGGCCCTGGGCGATCAGCACCAGCACCTCCGTCTCCCGCTCGGTCAGATCCCCGTACGCCGCATGCGCGGACGGCATCAGGCGCGGGGAGTCGGACAGCTTCGAGAACTCCGTGATCAGCCGCTTGGTGATCGACGGGGCGAGCAGCGCCTCACCGGCCGCCACCACCCGTACGCCGTCGGCGAGTTGGCGCGCCGAGGCGTCCTTCAGCAGGAAGCCGGAGGCGCCCGCCCGCAGGGCCTGGTACACGTACTCGTCGAGGTCGAACGTGGTCAGCACCAGCACCTTGGCCGCGCTGTCCGCGGCGACGATCTCGCGGGTCGCCTCGATGCCGTTCAGCTCCGGCATGCGGATGTCCATCAGCACGACGTCCGGGGCGAGTTCACGGACCCGGTCCACCGCCTCGCGGCCGTTGACCGCCTCGCCGACGACCTCGATGTCCGGCATCGCGTTCAGCAGGACCGAGAAGCCCTCGCGCACCATCATCTGGTCGTCCGCGATCAGCACGCGGATGGTCATGAGCCGTCCTCTGTCGTCGCCGCGACCGGCAGGAACACCGTCACCTCGTAGCCGCCTTCGTCCGTCGCGCCCGCGGTCATCTCGCCGTTGAGCATGGTGACGCGCTCCCGCATGCCGGTGATGCCGTGTCCGGCACCCGGCGAGGGCTTCACCAGGGCCCGCGCGGGCGGCGGGCCGTTGACTATGCGCAGACCGAGGCCCCCGAGGACGTACCCGATCTCCACTCTGGCGCTCGCGCCCGGCGCGTGCCGCAGGCTGTTGCTGAGCGCCTCCTGCACGATCCGGTACGCCGACAGCTCCACGCCCTGCGGAAGCGCGCGCACCGCTCCGGTCACCGTCTTCTCGACGCTCAGGCCCGTGTCCCGCACGTTCGCCAGCAGCCCGTCCAGGTCGGAGAGGGTGGGCTGCGGGGTGTCGGGGGCCTCGTAGTCCTCGGCGCGTACGACGCCCAGGACCCGGCGCAGTTCGGTGAGCGCCGCCACCGCGTTCTCCCGGATGGTGGCGAAGGCCCGCTCCAGCTCCGGCGGCGGGTTCTCCACCCGGTAGGGGGCGGCCTCGGCCTGGATGGCGACGACCGACATGTGGTGGGCCACGACGTCGTGCAGTTCGCGGGCGATGTTCGTGCGCTCCTCCAGCAGGGTCCGCCGGGAGCGCTCGTGCGCGGTCACCGTCTGCTGCGCGGTCACCTCCTGTCGCGCCTCCTTGCGGGTGTGCAGGATGGCGACGACGAGCAGGATCAGTGCGGAGAAGACCAGCATGGGGGCGGTGTCGTCGGGATAGTAGTGAGCCGGGGGGAACATCGCCCACGACACGAAGCCGTACGCCGCGGTGATGGCCCACATGTAGCCCGCCGTGCGCGGCCTGGTGCGTAGGGCGACCACCGTCAGAACGGTCAGATGGCAGGTGAAGTTCGCGGGCAGCCACGGCCAGCCGTCCCAGGAGCTGCCGAAGACCTGACTGACCGGGGTCGCCGCCATGGACAGCCAGAACGCTCCGACCGGCCTGAGCATGGTCAACAGGATCGGGATCAGGGTGAGCGGGCCGATGATCACGCCCGCGTCGTTGTCGACGACCCCCATGAGCAGGGTGATCAGGGCGACCCCGGTGATCATGGCGTGCGGTGTCCAGCTCGCGTACTCGCGCAGACGGCCCGGCAGCCGCCGGGTCAGGGGGCCGTCCATGCTCATCCGCGGCATCGGGCGGTAGGCGAAGGAGTCGTGGAGCAGGTCCTGCCGGAGTCCCCGCAGGGCGCCGACGGCAAGCCGGAACTCAGGGCTGTGCATCTTGGCCGCGTCCCCCGGAGGCGGGGCCGGCATCTGGGTCGTCTCGGTCACGTACAGAACGGTAGGCGCCGGGGGATGTGACGGTCGTCCCCAGTGAGAGGGGTTCCGGTGGATCCATCTCAGGTACTACGCGTATCCCTGCTGGTCGCGCCTATCGGCACCCTGTTCAGAACCCGGGGTCCGCACCAGCCCCGACTCGCACGCGAACACCGCCGCCTGCGTACGTCCCCCGGCCCGAGCTCCACCAGGATCCGGCCCACGTGGGTCTTCACGGTCTGCGCGGACACGACCAGGCGCTCGGCGCTCTCCGCGTTCACGCCATACGCGACGCCTCGGCGGCGTTGGCGCGGTCGGCCTGGTAGGTCTCGTCCAGTGTCGCCGCCGTCATGCCAGGGAGCGCGCCTGCGACGTAACTCTCAGGTACGACGGGTATGCAGGGGCAGGCTCACCACGCCAACTGCGCGATCTCCTCCACCACCACCGCGCAGGCGTCCGCCGCCGGATCGATCAGTGGGAAGTGGCCGACGTCCTCCAGCAGTGTCAGGCCGACCACCTCCCCCGCCTTCGCCGCTGCGTCCGCGTACGACTCGGCGACCGCCGGCGGGACCACGATGTCCGCACGGCCCTGGACGAGCGTGGTCGCGATGCCCGTCGGGAGCAGGAAAGACGGGTCGGCGTATGGTCGGCGCTCGGCGAACTCCGTGCCACTGCCGAGGAGTTGGCGCACCGCACCCCCGCAGACGTCCAGCTTGTCGGCGACGTCGAAGTCGGCGATGGGGGCGAGTGCGACCACGCCCCGCAGGGGCGCGGGCCGGTCGGTGCGCCAGGGGGCGTCCGCCGGGAGGACATGGCGAGCCGCGCCCCAGAGGGCCAGCTGGCCGCCGGCCGAGTGGCCGGTGAGTACGATCCGGCGCGCATCGGCCTGCGGGAACGTTTCCCGTACGAGCGCGGGCAGCGCGTCCAGCGCGGCGGCGATGTCGTCGAAGGTGTCCGGCCACCGGCCCGCGGCCGGAGGATCGACGACCGGACCCCGCGCACCGTCCGCCGTCTGCGCCGACTGCTCCGCCTCCGCCCCTCGCCGATACTCCACGTTGGCCACGGCGAACCCCCGCCGCGCCAGAAATTCCGCGAACGGCGTGACATGGCGCCGGTCGTAGCGAGCCCGCCAGGCCCCGCCGTGCAGGACGACGACCAGCGGGGCCGGGCCGCCCGCGGGGAGCTCGCGGCGGGGCGCGTAGAAGTCGATCACCTGGTCGGGGTGGTCGCCGTAGGAAGCGATGGCGTCGGGATCGACGGGCGGGTGGGAGAAGGCCGATTCCTCCTCGGCGGCGTCCCGGGCAGCTGCGGCGTCGTCCGGCATGCTCCAACCTCTCAGCTACGAAACGGATTTGGACGAAAGCGGGGGTGGCGGACCAGGGGAATTCGGCCGTTGGCGGGGACGGTATCAGGCGGGTGACGTGCGCGGACACGCGGATGTCACGCTCGGTGAGGGTTAAATGGTTCTGTTGTTTCGTTAGGCTGGCAGCGCGGCGCACACCACGGCCGTCACCTGCACCAAGGAGGCCGATATGTCCGCCGAACCCGGCACCGTACGTCCCGGAGGGCGCACCGCGCGTGTCCGTGTCGCCGTGCTGCAGGCCGCCGGAGACGTGCTCGCGGAGCAGGGTTTCGACGGCCTCGACCTCGCGGACGTCGCCCGCCGCGCGGAGGTGGGCAAGACGACCGTGTACCGGCGGTGGGGCTCGGTGACAGGACTGGTGGCCGACCTGCTCGCCGACATGGCCGAGCAGTCGTCGCCGCGCGAGGAGACCGGGTCCGCGCTGGGGGATCTGCGGGCCAACGCGGACTTGGCGCAGCGGACGCTGGCCGATCCCCGGCAGGGGGCGCTGTTCCGCGCGGTGATCGCCGCGGCGACGTGCGACGCACGCACGGCGCAGGCGCTCCGGCGGTTCTACGAGGTGCGGGTCGCGGAGTGGGCGCCGTGCGTGGAACAGGCCGTCGCCCGCGGGGAGTTGCCCGCCGGGACGGACGCGGAGGCCGTCGTACGCGCCGTGTCGGCACCCCTCTACTACGAGTTGCTGACGACCGGGGTGGTCCCCGACACCCCCGCCGCGGAGCGCGCCGCGCGGGCCGCGCACGCGGCTGCCGCGGCGGGGGTGTACGTCGGTTAGCGCGGCGCCGCTCCGAGCAGCACCTCGGCCAGCACCCGCGCCGCCCGCTCCACGTCCGCGAACCCGACGTACAGCGGCGTGAAACCGAACCGCAGCACGTCCGGGTGCCGGAAGTCGCCGACGACATCTCGCTCGATCAGCCGCTTCATGACCTCCCCGGCGTCCTCGCACCGCAGCGCCACCTGACTGCCGCGCTCCCCGTGGGCCACCGGAGTCACCGACTCCACGCGCCCCTCGGGCACATACGCCCCGACGCACTCCAGGAAGAAGTCCGTCAGCGCGAGCGACTTGGCCCGTACCGCCTCGATCGGCACGCCGTCCCAGACCTCCAGGGCCGCCTCCAGGGCGAGCATGGAGAGGATGTCGGGCGTGCCGACGCGCCCGCGCAGGGCGCCGGAGGCCGGTTCGAAGTCGCCGCGCATGCCGAAGGGCTCGGCGTGCGAGTTCCAGCCGGGCAGCGGGGAGTCGAAGCGGTCCTGGAGGTCCCGGCGTACGTACAGGTACGCCGGTGAACCCGGACCGCCGTTCAGGTACTTGTAGGTGCAGCCGACCGCCAGGTCCACCCCGTGCTCGTCGAGCCCGACCGGCAGTGCGCCCGCACTGTGGCACAGGTCCCAGACGGCGAGCGCGCCCGCCGCGTGCACGGCGGCGGTGAGGGACGGCAGGTCGTGCAGCCGGCCGGTGCGGTAGTCGACGTGGTTCAACAGCACCGCGGCCGTACGGCCGGACAGCGCCGCGGGCACCTCCGCGGGCGCCACCGGACGCAGTGTCCGGCCGGTCATCCGGGCCGCCGACTCGGCGATGTACCCGTCGGTGGGGAAGGTGGTCGCATCGACGAGGATCTCGTCCCGGTCGTCCGCAGTCATCCGCACGGCGGCCACAAGTGCCTTGAAGACATTGACACTTGTCGAGTCACCGACCACGATCTGCCCGGCCGCCGCGCCGACCAGCGGGGCGATCCGGTCGCCGATCCGCTCCGGCGCGGTCCACCAGCCGCTCTCGTCCCAGGAACGGATCCGCAGCTCGCCCCACTGCCTGCGTACGACGTCCTCGACCCGGCCGGGGACATGGGCGGGCAGGGCGCCCAGGGAGTTGCCGTCGAGGTAGACGACATCGCCGTCGAGTACGAACTGCTTGCGCACACCGGCCAGTTCGTCGGCCGCGTCCAGCGATCCCGCCTTCGCCGCGAGCTCAGACATGGGACCTCGCCGTCCACAGCTCCGGGAAGACGTTCTTCTGCGCGCGCTTCTCCAGCCAGGCCACGCCGGCCGAGCCGCCCGTGCCCGACTTGGCGCCCATCGCGCGCCGGGTGGCGACCAGGTGGTCGTTGCGCCAGCGCCAGACGAGTTCGGCGACATCGGTCAACGCCTCGCCGAGGCGGGCGAGTTCGGAGTTCTGGTCACCGGAGTAGATCGCGGTCCAGGCGGCTTCGACCGCCTCCGACGGCTCGTAGCGGCGCGAGACGTCACGCTTCAGCACCGCCTCGGGGATCGCGCAGCCGCGCCGGGCGAGGAAGCGGAGCACTTCGTCGTAGAGGCTTGGCTCGTGCAGGGCCTTCTCCAGTTCCGCGTGGACACGCGGGGCGCCGCGGTGCGGGACCAGCATGGACGCGGACTTCTCGGCGAGCAGGAACTCCATCCGGCGGTACATCGCCGACTGGAAGCCGGAGCCCTCGCCGAGGGCGCTGCGGTAGGCGTTGAACTGGGCGGGGGTGAGCTGGCCGAGCGGCTTCCAGGAGGCGTTCAGGGCGTCCAGTTCCCGTACGGAGCGCTTCAGGGCGTCGATCGCCACGCCCGGCCGGTCCTCGCGCAGGGCGCGTGCCGCCGTCTCCCACTCATGGACGATGACCGTGAACCACAGCTCCATCACCTGGGTCGTGACCAGGAAGACCATCTCTCCGGGATCGTCGGAGAGGGTGTGCTGGAGGTGGGTGAGCACGTCCGCCTTGACGTAGTCCTCGTACGGCGTCGTGCCCGCGAAGTCGAGATTCGGGGTCTCGGGCTCCTGAGTCCCCGTGGACCTGTGAGCCTGCTGGGACATTGCTGTCTCCTGTGTAACTCCGGGTAGCGGTCCGCCCTGCCGTTATCGACAAAGGGGCCCCGGTCCCCACCCGGCATCCTCAGGGATCGCCCCGGGCAGCGCAAGGCCCGCCTGGTCACATCGGCGGGCCTCACGTGGGGCCGGCGTGGCTAGCCCCGCGACGCCGGCATGATCCAAACGACAGGCCCTAGCCCAAGGTCTGGGCCGCCGTCGGCGAGGAGTCCTTCAGGAACTGTGTGCAGCGCTCGTACTCCTCCTGCTCGCCGATGGTTCCGGCGGCGCGGGCGAGGGCGTGCAGGGCGCGCAGGAAGCCGCGGTTCGGCTCGTGCTCCCAGGGGACGGGGCCGTGGCCCTTCCATCCGTTGCGGCGCAGGGAGTCCAGGCCGCGGTGGTAGCCCGTACGGGCATAGGCGTACGACTCCACGACACTGCCCCGCTCGAACGCGTCGTCGGCCAGCTGGGCCCAGGCCAGCGAGGAGGTCGGGTACTTCGCGGCGACGTCCGCGGGGGCGGTGCCGCCGGCGAGCAGCTCGCGGGGTTCGGGGTCGTCGGGGAGGTGGGTCGGGGGCGGACCCCCGAGAAGGTTTTCGTGAATGGACATGGGGTCCAGTCTGGCCCATCGGACGGGTACCGCAGGGGGGCGCCCTTGAGCGACGTCCGGCTTTTCTCGCCCCCGCCGCCCCTACCCGTCCCATCCTCCAGGGGTGCCGCCCCTTCGACCCCGCTGGGGCTGCCGCCCCAGACCCCGCTTCGGCCCTGAAGGGGCCTCGTCCTCAAACGCCGGACGGGCTGGATTGTGCGGGCCGGCGTTGGGCTTCTCGGGTTCAGCCGGGCCCTTCACGGTGGCCGGCCGGTGCAGCCGCCCCCGCCGGGCCGCGCAGAGCCTCACGCACCCCCCTTGCCCTCCACCTGCAACCGCCCCCTGCTCCGCACGCCCTCCAGCGGTGGTGCCGTCACGCTTCCGTGGTGGAGGCATTCCGGGCGGCGGCAGTCCGGTGGCAGTGGCCGTACCGCCGCGAAGGCGACCAGCGCGCCCAGGACCAGTACGCCCGCGCAGATCACCATCGCCCGGCCGAACGCGTCGTCGAAGGCGTCGGCCGAGCGGTAGGCCTCCTCGCTCATGCCGGCCAGCAACGGCAGCGCGGCCACCGCGATCAGGCCCGCCGCTCGGGCCGCCGCGTTGTTGATGCCGCTGGCCAGCCCGGCGCGGGCGGTGTCGACGGAGGCCAGGACGGTGGCCGTCAGCGGTGCCACCAGGGTGACCATGCCGAGGCCCAGGACCAGCAGGGCGGGGAGGACGTCGGGGATGTACGAGGCGCCCGGGCCCACCCGCAGCATCAGCAGCATCCCCGCCGAGCACAGCAGCGGGCCGACCGTCAGCGGGATGCGCGGGCCGATCCGGTCGGCGAGGGCGCCCGAGCGGGCCGAGAACAGCAGCATCAGGGCGGTCGTCGGCAGCAGGGCCGTACCGGCGCCGAGGGCCGAGTAGCCGGCGACGACCTGGAGCTGGAGGGCGGCGAGGAAGAAGAAGCCGCCGAAGGCCGCGTAGACACAGAGGGTGACGAGGTTGACCGCCGTGAACTGCCGGGACCTGAAGACGTCCAGCGGCATCATCGGGTCCGGGCGGTGGTGCTCGACGTACACGAAGGCGACGCCCGCCACGACACCGGCGATCGCCGTGAAGAGCACGATCAGCGAGCCCTGCCGGGCCTCGATCAGCGCGTACGTCACCAGGGCCAGGGACGCGGCACCGAGCGTCGCGCCGAGCACGTCGAAGCGGCCGTGCTTGGTGCCGTCGCCGGACTCGGGGACGTGCCGTACGGCGATCGGCGCGCACAGCAGGGCCAGCGGGACGTTGAGGAGGAAGACCCAGCGCCAGCCGGGGCCGTCCACCAGCCAGCCGCCCAGGAACGGGCCCACCGCCGCGCCGATGCCCCCGAACCCGGACCACAGGCCGACGGCCCGCGCCCGGTCGT
This sequence comes from Streptomyces sp. NPDC111802, assembly GCF_055634335.1. NCBI lineage: Bacteria > Bacillati > Actinomycetota > Actinomycetes > Kitasatosporales > Streptomycetaceae > Streptomyces > Streptomyces sp. NPDC111802. The sequence continues at coordinate 135,384 of NZ_JBVKCZ010000005.1, forward strand.
CGGGATGGAAGGACGCCTGGATCAGGGCGAGGGAGCCCGGGGTGAGCAGGGCACCGCCGATCCCCTGCAACGCCCGCGCGGCGATGAGCATCCCGGCGTTCGGGGCGATCCCGCACAGCAGCGAGGCCACGGCGAACCACACCACGCCCACCACGAAGATCTTGCGCCGCCCGTACCGGTCGCCCAGCGAACCGCCGAGCAGGATCAACCCGGCCAGCGTCAGCATGTACGCGTTGACCGTCCACTGGAGCGCGGCGAGGTCGGCGTCGAGGTCCTCGCCGATCCGCGGAAGGGCGACGTTGACGACGGTCGAGTCCAGCATCGCCATGCTGGAGCCGAGGACGGTGGTGAGCAGGATCCACTTGCCCTGCGGTGAGGCCAGCCGGACATCGGGCATGGTCCCAGGTATACAGCGAGCCCGGCGCCGTAGACAGGCGCCGGGCTCCTAAGTCGCGGGGAACCGGGAACTACTTGATCTTCGTGCCCGTCGAGCGCAGGTGCGAGCAGGCCTCCGTCACACGGGCGGCCATGCTCGCCTCGGCGAGCTTGCCCCAGGTGCGCGGGTCGTAGGTCTTCTTGTTGCCGACCTCGCCGTCGACCTTCAGGACACCGTCGTAGTTCTGGAACATGTGGGCCGCCACCGGACGCGTGAAGGCGTACTGGGTGTCGGTGTCGATGTTCATCTTGACGACGCCGTTCTCCAGCGCGGTCGCGATCTCCTCGGCGGTGGAGCCGGAGCCGCCGTGGAAGACGAAGTCGAACGGGGACGCCTTGCCGTACTTGGCGGCGACGCCCTCGTTGAGCTCCTTCAGCAGCTCGGGGCGGAGCACGACGTTGCCCGGCTTGTACACACCGTGGACGTTGCCGAAGGACGCGGCGAGCAGGTAGCGGCCCTTCTCACCGAGCCCGAGGGCCTCCACCGTACGAATCGCGTCGTCGACCGTCGTGTACAGCGAGTCGTTGATCTCGTGCGAGACGCCGTCCTCCTCGCCACCGGTCGGGGTGATCTCGACCTCGAGGATGATCTTCGCGGCGCGGGCGCGCTCCAGCAGCTCCTGCGCGATGGACAGGTTGTCGGCGAGGGTCTCGGCCGAGCCGTCCCACATGTGCGACTGGAAGAGCGGGTTCTCGCCGCGCGCGACGCGCTCCTCGGACACGGCGAGCAGGGGCCGTACGTACCCGTCGAGCTTGTCCTTGGGGCAGTGGTCGGTGTGCAGGGCGACGGTGATGTCGTACTTCTTGGCGACGATGTGCGCGAACTCGGCCAGGGCGACGGCGCCGGTGACCATGTCCTTGCTGTGCTGGCCGCCGAGGAACTCCGCACCACCCGTGGAGATCTGGATGATGCCGTCGCTCTCCGCCTCCGCGAAGCCGCGCAGGGCCGCGTGCAGGGTCTGGGAGGAGGTCACGTTGATGGCCGGGTAGGCGAACTTGCCTGCCTTCGCCCGGTCGAGCATCTCGTTGTAGACCTCGGGGGTTGCGATGGGCATCTGTCCGCTCCTTGAGTGTGCGGGTTGACGTACAGCGTGATGCGTACTGCGTTCTTCTTACGGCCCTGACCTAGACCTTGGGTGCGACGTCATCGTCGGGGGCCATCTTTCCATGACGAACCGGGATGCTCCGAGCGCCTGTCACCAGCCGAGACGGACGCCGGTCGGGAGCCGGTGTCAGTCCAGTCCGAGCTCGTCCTTGGAGTACGCGAAGAGGTACGGCACTCCCGCTCCCTCCTCGATCTTCTCGGCGGCGCCGGTGGCCCGGTCGACGATCGTCGCGACGGCGACGACCTCGGCGCCGGCCTCGCGGACCGCTTCGACGGCGGTGAGCGGCGAGCCGCCGGTGGTGGAGGTGTCCTCGACGACGAGCACACGGCGCCCCGCGATGTCCGGCCCCTCGACCCGTCGCTGGAGCCCGTGCGCCTTGGCGGCCTTGCGTACGACGAAGGCGTCCAGCCGCTTGCCGCGCGCGGCGGCGGCGTGCAGCATCGCGGCGGCGACGGGGTCGGCGCCCATGGTGAGCCCGCCCACCGCGTCGAACTCCAGCTCCGCGGTCAGGTCGAGCAGCACCTGCCCGACCAGGGGTGCCGCCTCCCCGTCGAGGGTGATGCGCCGCAGGTCGATGTAGTAGTCCGCCTCGAGCCCCGACGACAGGGTCACCTTGCCGTGCACCACGGCCTTGTTCTTGATCTGTTCCAGCAGCTCACCGCGTACGTCAGTCATGCCGCCCAGCTTAGAGGCGCCGCCAGCTCCAGACGGTCGTGGCCTCCAGCGGTTCCAGGGGCGTGACCAGCCGGGGCAGGGTGTTGAGCCCGTTGGGCGGCCCGGTCTGCGGCTCGACGCATACGGCGGCCTCCTGCTCGTCGTACACCACCACCCACTCCTCCCGGCTGCTCACCTTCAGCTCCAGCCGCCCCGGCCAGGTGAGGGTGACGTCGACGCCGTCCGGCATGCCGAAGCAGTCGTCCCAGGGGCCGGGCCGGGGATCGATCCGGTTACCGGTCGGGAGGTGGTCGTCCCCGCGCTCCTCCTGCCAGGCGGGAGTGAAGTCGAGCCGGACGTCCTGGGCGCCCTCGCCACCGAGGTTGCGGTTGAACCAGGGATGCCAGCCGATCTGCGCCGGGAAGGACGTCTCGTACGTCTCGACGGACATGGTGAGGCTGAGGCGGTCCGGGGCGAGGGCGATGACGTGGGTGACACGGCCGGCGTAGGGCCACGGCTCGACCAGGTCGTACGTGATGACGGCCTCGTCCCCGGTGACCCGGGCGACGCTCCAGGCGCCGTCGCGCACGGTGCCGTGGATGGCGTGCGGCGGGGCGTTGAGCGGCATCTGCCGCATCTGGGCCCCGTCCAGGAACCGCCCGTCCCTGACCCGTCCGCACCAGGGAACCATCGGAAAGCACCCGAAGCGCTCCCCCTGCCGCAGCAACTCCGTCCCCCCGACGCGAAGCCCCCCGACCCGCCCACCGTTTCCCGGCAGCACGTCCACCTCCGCGTCACCCGCGGTCAGCGTGATGTGTTCGTTACTCACGGGACGACCCTACTGGGGCGGATCAAGGGGGCATGGCCCCTCCAAGAGCACACCGCTGGGGGCGCGGCCGCTCTCTGAGCGCCGGTCCAGGCACGCTCAGCCCGTCCGGCGTTTGAGGACGAGGCCCGTTCAGGGCCGACGGCAGGGGGCTGGGGGCGGCAGCCCCCAGGGATGGGACGGGTAGGGGCGGCGGGGGCGAGGGAAACCCTCAGCGACGCCGCCGCAGCATCCGCCCCACCACGATCGCCGAGGCCAGCACCAGCGCCGCCGCCGGCGCAGCCCACCGCAGCGTGGAGTTCGGCACGACCGTCTGCGGCGCCGGCACAGGCGCGTACCGCCCGCGCGGCGGCGCATGATCGACCTCCTCCGCACTGCGCCCGATCATCGTCCGCCGAGCATGCGCGGCCTCGGCGACCGGCGGCTCCTCCTCGGACTCGCCCTCCTCGTCCCGGGGCTCCAGCGACGGCGGCGGCACATCGGTCTCGAAGACGGACGCGGACTCCGTATCGCCGACGGGGCCCCCGCTCCCGACCTCCGGCGCCGCGGCGTCATCCGCGTCCGGCGTCGTCTCGAAGTCACTGGTCACCCGCGTCTCGAACTCCCCGGGCGCCAGAGACTCCTCCACAGCCTCCCCAGCCTCCACCCCGGACCCGGGATCCGGCTCCCCCGCCACGACCCCCAACTGCTCCCCGAACCGATTCAGCAGCCGCCCCACGGCCGCCTCCACCGCGTCCTTCGAGAACTCCGCGATCCGCCCGTCCGCCGAGGTGCTCCCCTCGAAGCCCACGACGGACCCGCCCTCGGCCTGACGCACCCGCACGGTGAGCGCCAGCTTCACGGACCCGCTCCCTCGCGCCTCGGTCGCCTCGCCCTCGACGGTGTACGAACCGTCCTCCCGTGCGGAGACCCGAGCGGCGCCCCGGTACGTGATGGTGTGACCGCCGACCCGCATCTTCAGCCGCCCGGCGACGGGCTCGGCGCCGGCATCCTGCTGGAGCCCGGGAACCGCCCGGGCGACCCGTACGGGATCGGCCAGCACCTGCCTCAGCCGCTCGACCGTGGCCGGAACGAACACCTCATGCTCCATGCCGATCGAGCCTACCCAGCATGGCGTGAACCTCACCCGAACATCCCGGGATTCTCACCGCGCGCCCTACCGCCGGGCGTATCCTCCCCGCCCGGCCCCGCCCCACGGAACCGCCCCACGGCACCGCTCAGTACCGCGGATGCACCAGCGTCGACACCCCGAGCCCCACGACCCGCGTCCCCTCCGCCGCCCGCGCGTCCGCCCCCAGTCCCGACTGCGTCAAGGTCACCGGCCGCGGCGCCTTGGGGCCCGCCCCGAGCCGCAGCGCCGGCCGCTCCGCCCGGCCCGCGAGGAGGAACCCCCAGTCGCACGGTGCGCGCGCCGTTCCCGTCGAGCCGTCGCGGCCCCGGACGCGATACGGGGCGGCGCGCAGGCCCGCCGCACGCAGTGTCGTCTCGACCGTCCAGAAGACGCGCGGGCGGGAGGAGACCGGCCCGGCGTGCACGACAAGGCGGCCCTGCGGGGTGAGGGCACGGCGGGCGAGGCCGTAGAACTCCTGCGAGTACAGCTTGGTGCTGGCCGTGATGCCGGGGTCGGGCAGGTCCGAGATGACGACGTCGTACGTGGAGGGCGGCGCCGTCCGCAGCCGGCGGAAGGCGTCGCCGGTGATGACATGGACGCGGTCGTCGTCGTACGCGTGCCCGTTGAGGCGGGACAGCGGAGGGTCCCGGCGCGCCAACCGCACGACGCCGGCGTCGACTTCGACGACGTCGACCCGGTGCACCCCGGGGTGCCGCAGCACTTCGCGCGCCGCCAGCCCGTCGCCGCCGCCGAGGATGAGCACGCGGGTGTGCTCGCCGTTCATCGCGGGGTGGACCAGCGCCTCGTGGTAGCGCCGTTCGTCGCGTCCGCTGACCCGCAGCCGTCCGTCGAGGAAGAGGTCGAGGGGGCGGCCGTGGGTGCCGCCGGTGATAACGACCTCCTGGATCTCGGTCCGCAGCGCCACGCGTACGTCCTGCCCGTACACCTCGTGCCGGGCCGCCTGTTCGAAGTCGTCGACGAGTACGGCGGCGGAGGCGAGGACGCCGAGCACGGTGACGTTGGCGATCACCAGCAGCCAGCGGGCCCGGCGGGTGAGGTCCCCCCGGAACAGGCCGAGGATGAGCGCACCGCCCGCGACGGCGTTGACGGCGCCGGTGATCAGGGTCGAGGTCAACTGGCCCAGCAGGGGCAGCAGGAGGAAGGGGAAGGCGAGGCCGCCGACGAGGGCGCCGACGTAGTCCGCGGCGAACAGGTCGGCCACCGCGCCGCCCGCGTCCTGGCGCCGGATGCGCTGGATGAGCTCCATCAGCAGCGGCACTTCGGCGCCGATGAGCAGGCCGATGGTGAGGGAGAAGGCGACGAGAAGTGCCCGGGAGCCGCCGGCGCCCATGCCGCCCCAGCCGCCGGTCCAGGCGAACACGGCGTACAGGACGAGCGCGCTGCACCCGCCGACCAGGGCCAGTACGGCCTCGACGGCGCCGAACCCGGCCGCGGCGTGCGGGCGCAGGCGCTTCGCGGCGAGGGAGCCGATGCCCATCGCGAACACCATGACGGACAGGACGACGGAGGCCTGGGTGACCGAGTCACCGATCAAGTACGAGGCGAGGGCGACGAGTTCGAGTTCGTAGACGAGTCCGCAGGCGGCGCAGACGAAGACGCACACGAGGACCAGGAACCGCCCGGTGCCGGGCCGCACCGGTAGCCGCGCGCGGCCGCACCAGGGCGGCGTCGTGCGGGGCGGGGCGGGGGCGTGCGGATCGATCACGCTGCCGACGGTACGTCACTGCACGGGTACGCTTCGTCACCCACACGTGTGGTGTTGAGACTCCGGACGTTTGCGTCGTCGTTCACTGAGGGCTGCGCCTGCGGACCCCCGCACCCCCACTCTCGTCCGCGTCGCCACCAACTGCCCGTCCTGCGGGTACGCGTGCCAGGTGCGCCAGTGCACCTGGCCCTCGTGGTGCTGGGCCAGCAGCGCGGTGAAGGCGTGCGGGCTGCCGGGGAAGACACCGGCGAGGCCGTGCGGGTGGTCGGCGACCAGAGCGAGCAACTCCTGTGCGCGGCCCGCGAACTGACCCGGCGACAGGATCTCCACCCGGGCCGCGAACTCGTACTCCCAGTCCCCCTGGCGCTTGGCCACGCCGAGCGGCAGGGGGGTGCTGCTGCCGGGCATACAGGCCACCGTCTCCGAACAGTTGCCCCGCTCCTCCTCCAACAGCACCTGGTGGGACGCGCCGAGCAGTCGCAACTGAAGCTTCGCATCGGCCAGTTCGAGGTCGAGCAGGGCAAGCGCGGGCAGCGGCTCGCGCCCCAGGGCCCAGGCGAGGTCGGCTGCGCGCGTGTCGGTATAGGCGGTGTTCAGGGTCGTGAGCATGGATCGGCTCCGCAAGCACACAAGAAAGGGAGGGAGGAATCGGTCTCCGGCGCTCCCGTCCGACACCGGGAGGCCGATCCGGTCAGCCCAGTCGGCCGGTCAGAAGAGGTGTCCGCGGGACGTCCGAGGGCTGCGTCGGTGAAATTAACTGAATCATGAACTCTGGGGCCGCCACAGCGTTTTTACCCAAGTTCGTAGGGTTTCCATCCCTCAGAGGGCTTATCAGCTCAACTGTTCAACTCCGGCGTGCGCTGTCAGGGCCGGGGCGTGCGCTCGGGCGCGCCGGATCCGGCCGGGATCCCCGCACCGAACGCACGAAAGCGGGGCCGGTCCCAGGCACCGGCCCCGCTCCCCTCCGGATGCGGTTCCCCCTGCTCGGGGAGCTCAGCTGCCCCGTGTCAGCTGCCTCCGCCACCGCATCCGCCCCCGCCTCCTCCGCAGGACGACGACCCGCCTCCGCATGACGAGCCGCCACCGCAGGAGGAGCCACCCCCGCAGGACGATCCACTGTCTCCCCCGCCGGCCCACCAGCTGCCTCCGCTGCTGTGCGAGCTCCGCCGGGCGCCGCGGCCGCGGTGCGCCGACCGTCCGTTCCGCGCGGCCGATACGACCATCCCCGCACAGACCACTGCGATCAGCGCCACGATGATGCCGATGCCCATGGCGTCAGCCTCCTTCCGTTCCCCCGAAGCGGCCCGAGACGTCCCCCCGTGGGCGCCTCCCGCTCGGTGCGTGCGAGCAAGATGCCCGGCCCGCTCGCGGCCCAAAGCAGAGTTGAGGAACTCCAGAGCTTGGGCGCAGGATGGCCGGCATGACCTCCACCACCCGCCCGCTGCTCAACCGCCGGCTCGCCGAGTTCGGGACGACGATCTTCGCCGAGATGTCCGCGCTGGCCCTGAGCACCGGTTCGATCAACCTCGGCCAGGGCTTTCCCGACACCGACGGCCCGGAAGAGGTCCGCGAGGCGGCCGTACGGGCGCTGCGGGACGGGCGCGGCAACCAGTACCCGCCGGGCCCCGGCGTCCCCGAGCTGCGCACCGCGGTCGCCGCGCACCAGCAGCGGCGCTACGGGCTGCCGTACGACCCCGACACCGAGGTCCTGGTCACCGCGGGCGCCACCGAGGCCATCGCGGCCGCCCTGCTCGCACTGCTGGAGCCCGGCGACGAGGTCATCGCCTTCGAGCCGTACTACGACTCCTACGCGGCCTGTATCGCCATGGCGGGCGGCACGCGGGTGCCGGTGACCCTGCGCCCGCACGAGGGCAGCTTCCGGCTGGACCTCGACGAGCTGCGGGCCGCCGTCACCGACCGCACCCGGCTGCTGCTGATCAACACGCCGCACAACCCCACCGGCACGGTCCTCACCCGCGCGGAGCTGGCCGCGATCGCCGAGCTGGCCGTGGAGCGGGACCTGCTGGTCGTGACCGACGAGGTGTACGAGCACCTGGTCTTCGACGACGCCGAGCACCTGCCGCTCGCCACGTTCCCGGGGATGCGGGAGCGGACGGTGACGCTCGGGTCGGCCGGCAAAAGTTTTTCGTTCACCGGCTGGAAGGTCGGCTGGGTGACCTCGACGTCCGCCCTGGTCACGGCCGTACGCTCGGCGAAGCAGTACCTGACGTACGTCTCCTCGGGGCCGTTCCAGTACGCGGTCGCCGAGGCGCTCGCCCTTCCCGACAGCTACTTCACGGCCTTCCGCGAGGACATGCTCGACAAGCGGGACCTGCTGGCCGCGGGGCTGACCGAGGCCGGGTTCGAGGTGTTCAAGCCGGCCGGCACGTACTTCATCACCACCGACATCCGGCCCCTCGGCGAGTCGGACGGCTTCGCCTTCTGCCGCGCCCTGCCCGAGCGGGCCGGGGTGGTCGCCATCCCGAACGCGGTCTTCTACGACCACCGGGAGGAGGGGGCGCCGTTCGTGCGGTTCGCGTTCTGCAAGCGGACGGAGGTGCTTCAGGAGGCGGTGAAGCGGCTCAAGTCCCTGGCGGGCTGAGCCCTCCACCGTCCGTCCACAGGCTGTGGACGGACGGACCGCCCCCTCACACGCCCCCTCACACGGCGAAACCCGGCCCCGGCACCCGGCCCTTGACGGCCGGTGCCCCTGGCCGGGCTCCGCTTTGCGGCTGCGGGACTACTCCTCGCCGTCCTCCGGCTCCTCCGCGTCGTTGACCTCCTGCTCCAGGCCGAGCTGCTCGACGAGCCACTTGTCGAACTCGATGGCGGCCCGCACCCAGCTGACCGTCGACGAGACGAAGTGCTCGAGGCTCACGCCGGTGCCGATCAGCATCTGCGCCTCGCCGATCAGGCGGACGGTGCCGTCGTCGTGCGTGTGGCTGTAGACCTTGGGCCACAGGGTCCGGCGGTTCCAGTCGTCGATCGACTCCAGAAGTTGGGGCTTCTCGTCGATCTTGTGGGGCCGGTCGTAGAACGTCCGCACCGAGAAGACCTGCTGGTCACCCTCGCCGCGGAACATGAAGTACGTACGGAACTGCTCCCACGGCGCCGCGAGGTCACCCTCTTCGTCGACGACGTACTTCAGCTCCATCTGGTCGAGGAGCTGCTTCACGAGGTCCTGATCCGGGACAACGGGGCCGGGCGGGGGCCCGGGCTGCGGCTGCTGGCCCCCGAAGTTCGGAATCGAGGACGGGTCGATGCTCACCGTGATTTTCCCTTCGTACGGATTCCGCCATCCTCCCCCATGCGGGGAGGGGGGTGGCAAGCCCTGACGGGCCTGTCAGCCCTCGGCTGACTCGATCCGGTCACAAAGGGCGGGTACCCGGTTTCGCCAGGTACCCGCGATCATGGCATTTCGCCTGTTCAGAGCGTCTTTCCGGTCGCCGGGCCCACGATCAGTCCGTCGCCGAACGCGTCCACCCGGACCGTGTCGCCGTCCTTCACCTCGCCGGAAAGGATCTCCTTGGCCAGCCGGTCGCCGATGGCGGTCTGGACCAGTCGGCGCAGCGGCCTCGCGCCGTAGGCCGGGTCGTTGCCCTCGTCGGCGAGCCAGGCCAGTGCCGCGTCGGTGACCTCCAGTGACAGCCTGCGCTCGGCCAGCCGCTTGGCGAGGCGGTCGATCTGGAGCCGGGCGATACGCCTCAGCTCGTCCTTGTTCAGGGCCGAGAAGACCACCAGGTCGTCCAGGCGGTTGAGGAACTCGGGCTTGAAGGCGGTGCGGACCACCTCCAGGACCTGCTCCTTCTTCTCCGCCTCGCTGGTGATCGGGTCGACCAGGAACTGGCTGCCCAGGTTCGACGTCAGCACCAGGATGGTGTTGCGGAAGTCGACCGTACGGCCCTGACCGTCCGTCAGCCGCCCGTCGTCCAGCACCTGGAGCAGGATGTCGAAGACCTCCGGGTGCGCCTTCTCCACCTCGTCCAGCAGCACCACGCTGTACGGCCGCCTGCGCACCGCCTCCGTCAGCTGGCCGCCCTCCTCGTAGCCGACGTAGCCGGGAGGCGCGCCGACCAGCCGGGCCACGCTGTGCTTCTCGCCGTACTCCGACATGTCGATGCGGACCATGGCCCGCTCGTCGTCGAAGAGGAAGTCGGCGAGGGCCTTGGCGAGTTCGGTCTTGCCGACGCCGGTCGGGCCGAGGAAGACGAAGGAGCCGGTCGGGCGGTCCGGGTCGGAGATGCCCGCACGGGTGCGGCGTACGGCGTCCGACACCGCGCGCACGGCCTCCGACTGGCCGATCAGCCGCCGGCCCAGCTCGTCCTCCATGCGCAGCAGCTTCTGCGTCTCACCCTCCAGCAGCCGCCCGGCCGGGATGCCGGTCCAGGCCGCGACGACGTCAGCGATGTCGTCGGAGCCGACCTCCTCCTTGACCATGGTGTCCTTGGCGGCCTCCTCCTCGGCGGCGGAGGCGGCCTCCAGCTCCTTCTCCAGGGTGGGGATCTCGCCGTACAGCAGCTTGGAGGCGGAGTCGAAGTCGCCGTCGCGCTGGGCGCGTTCGGCCTGGCCGCGCAGCTCGTCGAGCCGTTCCTTCAGCTCACCGACGCGGTTGAGGGACTGCTTCTCCTTCTCCCAGCGGGCGGTCAGTCCGCGCAGCTCCTCCTCCTTGTCGGCGAGGTCGCGGCGCAGCTTCTCCAGACGCTCACGGGAGGCCGGGTCGGTCTCCTTGTCCAGCGCCAGCTCCTCCATCTTCAACCGGTCGACGGCACGCTGGAGTTCGTCGATCTCGAGCGGGGACGAGTCGATCTCCATGCGCAGCCGGGAGGCGGCCTCGTCGACGAGGTCGATGGCCTTGTCCGGCAGGAACCGGGAGGTGATGTACCGGTCGGAGAGGGTGGCCGCGGCCACCAGCGCGCTGTCCGCGATCTGCACCTTGTGGTGGGCCTCGTAGCGCCCCTTGAGCCCGCGCAGGATCGCGATGGTGTCCTCGACGGTCGGCTCGGCGACCATCACCTGCTGGAAGCGCCGCTCCAGGGCGGGGTCCTTCTCGATCCGCTCGCGGTACTCGTCGAGCGTCGTGGCACCGACCATGCGCAGCTCACCGCGGGCGAGCATCGGCTTGAGCATGTTCCCGGCGTCCATGGCGGAGTCGCCGCCGGCGCCTGCCCCGACGACGGTGTGCAGCTCGTCGATGAAGGTGATGATCTGCCCGTCGGAGTTCTTGATCTCCGCGAGCACGGTCTTCAGCCGCTCCTCGAACTCACCGCGGTACTTGGCCCCGGCGACCATGGCGCCCAGGTCGAGCGCGACGAGCCGCTTGTTCTTGAGGGACTCGGGCACGTCCCCCTTCACGATCCGCTGGGCGAGCCCTTCGACGACGGCGGTCTTGCCGACGCCGGGCTCACCGATCAGGACCGGGTTGTTCTTGGTACGGCGGCTGAGCACCTGGACGACCCGCCGGATCTCCTGGTCCCGCCCGATGACGGGATCGAGCTTGCCCTCCCGGGCGGCGGCGGTGAAGTCGGTGCCGAACTTCTCCAGCGCCTTGTACTGCCCCTCGGGGTCGGCGGTGGTCACCCGGCGCCCGCCGCGCGCCTGCCGGAAGGCCTCCAGCAGCTTTTTCGCACTGGCCCCCTGCTTGCTGAGCACGTCCGCCGCCGGGCCGCCCTTGGCGGCGGTGCCGATGAGCAGATGCTCGGTGGAGAGGTACTCGTCCCCGAGTTCCTCGGCCCGCGCCTGGGCGTCCGCGATCACGGCGAGCAGGTCCCGGTTGGGCTGCGGGGGCGCCACCGTGGACCCGGTCACGCTGGGCAGCGCGGCGAGGGCCTTCTCGGCGCCGACGCGCACCGAGGCCTGGTCGGCGTCGACGGCCGCCAGCAGATCGATGATGTTCTCGTTGTCCTGCCCCTGGAGCAGAGCCAGCAGCAGGTGGGCGGGGGTGAGATCCGGGTGCCCCTCGGTCACGGCCCGGTTGCTGGCCGCGTTGATCGCGTCCCGGCTCCTGTTGGTCAGCTCGGCGTCCACGTGTCCGTTCTCCTCCTGGCGTCAGCGTCTCCCAGTGCTGACTGAGTCAGCGTGCACAAAGTTGAGTCTATTCCACTCAAGCTAGTGCCGGGAGGCTTGGGGCGACTAGGTTCCGGGCCATGGCGGCATACCCCCAGGATCCTGGCGCGCCGGACGCGCCGTACCTCACCTTCTGGCAGGAGAGGCATCTGTGCACCCTGACCACCCTGCGCCCGGACGGCACCCCACATGTCGTACCCGTCGGAGTGACATACGACCCCGGGGCGCGGCTGGCTCGGGTGATCACGAACAAGTCCAGCGCGAAAGTGAGCCATGTCCGGGCCGCCGGCCCGGACGGGGCCCGGGTGGCCGTGTGCCAGGTGGACGGCCGGCGGTGGGCGACGCTGGAGGGGCGGGCGTACGTCAGGACCGAGCCGGAGCGGGTCGCGGAGGCGGTGCGCCGGTACGCGACGCGCTATGAGCGGATGCCGGCACCGAATCCCGACCGGGTGGTGATCGAGATCGAGCTGACGCGGGCGATGGGGCAGGGATGACCGGGTGACGGGTCACTGGCTGGCCGGATACCGGTCGCCCGGTTTCAGCCACCGCCCGAACGGTCGGATACGGGGAAATGTCCCCGCAAAACTGCAGCGGGGTCACCGTGTTCAGGTCACGGTGACGCCGCTGCGGGGGGAAGTACCTGAGCGATCTGTTACGACGGGGGAATCGCGTCAGGCACTGCGGGGGGTGGCTGAGATAGTCCTTGGGGCCGGGGCCTCCGGCTCCACCAGCCGGTGGTCGCGCTGATCGAGGTTGACGAAGATCATTCCGTACCGGATGGCGCACCGCACGGGCTGCGGCGCCCCCCGAGGCCGCCGCAGACATCGGTATGCCCGAACGTCCTCGTCCTCGTCCCGCGTGACGACGACCGGCTCTCCGAACACCGTCACCATCAACGAGTCACCGGGGTGGGGGATCGCGGTGACCAGGTCGATGAAGTGCCAGCCGGAGCGGTAGGCGGTGGCCATTTCCCTACGGAACGACCGGTCGTCGGGCGGGATGGTCATGCCGGCTCCCCGGCACTGTCCCGCACGGCGGAGCTGGGCCAAGTGCTGTCCTTGGCGATCGTGACAGTCGGTTTTGACGACGGCCACGTACTGTCCGCTCGCCAGTCGCTCTTCGCTTCCGAGAGGCCACTCAGGACTCCGAAGGCCATAACGGTGGAGAAGGCGGCGACAAGAATCGAGCGAAGCATTCTGTTCCGCATAGTCGGCTTCGTCCTCACTTGAAGGTCCCCTCTTCCCCCGTCGAGTAAGACGATGGCTCATTCGGGCACTTCATGGCCACACGATCGGTGCATCATGTTCCTGCATGTTCAGGACCCTGGGGGGTGGAGATTTGGCAACGAATCAGACTAAAGCGACACATCCCCATGCGATGACCGAGATGTGCGCGGAAGGTGGCCGACTCTATGCGAACGCGCTGCGCACGGGGCGTATCGCACGCGCGGATGCGGAGTCCGCACCCTGTCTGACGGAGTTCGCTCTGCTCTACCCGGATCCTGACGACGCGAACTGGCTGCGCCCCGTTCCGGCGTCGGTCGCCCTCGCTCAGCGTCTCAATCCGATCGAACGGGAGATCGCCGAACGCAGGCGGATGTCGGTCGATCTGGCCGAGGCACTGCAGCCGTTCATGGACCTCAGTACCCAGGTGCCGGGGAGCACGCACTCCATCACCGTGCTGGAGGGCGGAGAGCGGATCAACGCCGCCCTCAATCTGGCCACGGCCCAGTGCCATACCGAGATGCTCACGGTTCAGCCGAGCAACCGTCTCTCCGAGCACCAGCTCCTCCAGGGGCTGGAGCGCGATCGGCCGATGATCGAACGGGGCGTGCGGATAAGGACCCTCTACCAGCACACGGCGCGCTACAACCCGGAGAAGCTGGCCTACGTCGCCCAGCTCTCCAACGGAAAGGTGGAGTACCGCACGATCGACGAGCTGGTCGAGCGGCTCATCATCTGCGACGAGTCGGTCGCCTTCATCCCCACCCGGGACGACCAGCAGGTGGCCCTGGAACTCCGTCACCCCGGGCTCATCCGCTACCTGATCAAGGTCTTCGAGTTCATGTGGAACCGCGCGGTACCGCTGACCGCCGGCGCCCCGTACGAGACGGCCCCCGACGGCATCACCGACATCCAGCACTCCATAGCGAAGCTGCTCGTGGAGGGACACGTCGACGAGGCCATAGCGCGCCGGCTGGGCATGAACGTCCGCACCTGCCGCGCCCACATCGCCAAACTGGCGCAGGCGTTGGGCAGCGGCAGCCGCGCGCAACTCGGCTTCCTCATCGCGCAGTCTGGGATTCTTGATCAGGAAGCCTGATCGATGACGTTGCGACAGTGTCGGCCTGTGACGGCGTGTCCAGGCCCACCTGGGCGATGCGGACGCCCAGTTGCGTACGGCTCGTCGCGCCCAGCGTCTCCGAGAGCCGGGCGATGTGGGCACGGCACGTGCGAACGCTTATGCCGAGCCGTTCCGCGATCACCGCGTCCTGATGGCCCTCCGCCAGCAGCGCGGCAATGGACTGCTCGCGGTGGGAGATGCCCTCGATGCCGGTGTCGGGGAGGGGTGCCGTGAGTGGGATCGCCAGGCGCCAGAAGCGTTCGAAGACGGTCACCAAATAGTGGACCAGCCCCGGATGCCGCAGTTCCAGCGCCATCGTGCGGTCGGCGTTCGCCGGGATGAAGGCGACCGTACGGTCGAAGACGATCAGCCGGTCGATCACCTCGTCCAGGGTGCGCGCCTCCACCGAGTCACCCATCAACTCCAGGTAATTCAGCAGGCCTTGCCCGTGCCGGGCCACATGCGTGTACAGGTCGCGCATCCGTACACCGCGCGCGCGTAGCTCAAGGGCCCGGTGCAGGCCCTCGGTCAGCTCGTGCTCGGGCCGGATGCCGCCGGGCTGCACGGTCAGCACCTCCGCCGTACACGCCTGGGTCGCCTCGTCCAACGCGCCCTGGATACGCGCGTCACCGTCCAGAACCCGGATCGCGGTGCCCTCGCCCCGGGACGCCTGCGACAACTGCGGACCGAGCTCGGCGTACCACTCGAAGGCCGCCACCGCCGAGCCCATCCGTCGCTGGCTCGCGCTGACCTCGTCGTACACCCCACGCAGCAGCCGCGTCATGACCTCCTGCGGGGACGTCGGCACCAGCCAGTCCATGTCGTCGGGGTCGGGATGCAGCAAGGCCAACTCCAGCAGACAGGGCACCGACTCCGCGTCCCGGCGGGGCACACGACCACGCCGTACGGCCCGGGAATACACGCGGTCCCCGGCCTCGCACAGCCGGTCGGGACCGTGCGGATGCTCACTCCTTCCGCGCTCGTCCATCTCCCACCCCCGGCTACCGTCCCTTGCCGCACACGTTCCGTAGCCCGGTGCAGCACGCTCACAGCGCTGATGGGCAAACCGCCCGTCTTCCGCAGCGCAACTATGCGCAGAGGAGCTTGCCGCCGCAACACGGCCGAGGCCCGATCACCGCGCGGCCTTCCCTTCTTCGCAAGCCAGGAACAGCCCTCGCGCTCCTTCATGCTGACGCATCCCACACGCCTCACGCGTACGCGGCAGCTCCCCCCACCGCGAGAATTGCCCAGGGATCCCGCGTGGAAGGACCACCCGGATGCCGCCCTTCCGCGTGCACCTCCCGGAAATCCCCCAGTGATCACCTCGATACACACCCCACTTAACGTCAGCCCATGGCGGACATATTTGACGCATACGCGTTGGCCGACGCGTGGGACGAGATGTTCGATCGGCCGGGTGAGGTCAGGGCCGCCTATGAGCCGGTGCTGGCTGCGCTTCAGCCGATCGAGCCGAGTGAACTGCGGTTCCGGGCCGATCAGATGGCCCGCGCGTTCACCGACAGGGGCGTGACGTACGCCTTCGCGGGCGAGGAGCGGCCCTGGCCGCTGGACCTCGTGCCCCGCATTCTCGACGCCTTCGAATGGGATCTCATACAACGCGGGGTGAGCCAGCGGGTGCGCGCCCTGGAGGCCTACCTCGCCGACGCCTACGGGCCCGCCCGCGCCTTCGAGGACGGCGTCGTGCCCTGGCGGCTGCTGCTCAACTCCCCCCACTTCCACAGAGCGGCCCATGGGGTCGAACCACCGGGCGGGGTGCGCATTCACGTCGCCGGCATCGATCTCGTACGGGACGAAGCCGGGGACTTCCGGGTGCTGGAGGACAATGTGCGCGTCCCCAGCGGAGTCTCGTACGTCATCGAGAACCGCAGGGCGATGACCCGGATCTTCCCGTCCCTCTTCGCCGAGCAGCATGTGCTCCCCGTCGACGGGTACGCCCAGAAACTCCTCGCCGCCCTGCGCGCCGCCGCGCCCGACGGCATCGACGCGGCGGACGATCCGCGGGTCGTCGTCCTGACCCCCGGCCCCAGCAACGCCGCCTACTTCGAACACGCCCTGCTCGCCCGCCTCATGGGCGTACAGCTCGTCCAGGGGCATGACCTGGTGTGCCACGGCAACCGCGTCTGGATGCGGACCACGCGCGGCGAGGTGCCCGTCCATGTCGTATACCGGCGGCTCGACGACGACTTCCTCGACCCCCTCCACTTCCGGCCCGACTCGGTGATCGGCTGCCCGGGAATCCTCAGCGCGGCCATGGCGGGCAACGTCACACTCGCGAACGCCGTGGGCAACGGGATCGCCGACGACAAGCTCCTCTACACCTATGTCCCCGATCTCATCCGGTACTACCTCGGCGAGGAACCGGTTCTCCCGAACGTCGAGTCCTACCGGCCGGACGAGCCGGGGCAGTTGGAGGCCGTCCTCGACCAGATCGAGCAGCTGGTCATCAAGCCCGTCGACGGCGCGGGCGGGCAGGGAATCGTCATCGGGCCGAAGGCCGACGCCGACACCATCGAACGCACTCGCAAAGCCGTCATCGCCGACCCGCGCGGCTTCATCGCCCAGCGCCCCGTCGCCCTGTCCACCTCCCCCACCCTCGCGGGCGAACGCATGGCACCCCGCCATATCGATCTCCGCCCCTTCGCCGTCAACGACGGCAACGATGTCTGGGTGCTCCCCGGCGGCCTCACCCGGGTCGCCCTCCAGGAGGGCAACCTGATCGTCAACTCCAGCCAGGGCGGCGGTTCCAAGGACACCTGGGTTCTGGCCGAGGGGCCCGCCGAGCCGCCCACACCCGTCCGTGAAGGCACGCTTCTCGACGTCGCGCCGCGTCAGCTCGGACCCGACGGCACCCTCACCGTCGTACAGGAAGGGGCGCAGCAGCAGTGAACGATGTGATCCTCTCCCGGATAGCCGAGGCCCTGACCTGGACCGGACGGTATGTCGAGCGGGCGGACGCCACCGGTCGCATCCTCGACGCCTATCTCCACCGCATGCTGGAGGACCCCTGGCGCGAAGAGGACGTGGCCTGCCGGTCGTTGTACGCGATCCTCGGGATGGACGCCGGCGGTGAGCCGGTGGACATGCAGCAGGTGCTGGACCAGCTGGCCTTCGACGCCCGGTCGACCGGGTCGATCGAGGGCGCCCTGGGTGCCGCCCGGCTGAACGCGCGCAGCGCCCGCGAGGCGGTGTCGTCGGAGATGTGGGAGTGCCTGAACTCCACCTGGCACGCGCTCGCCGACCAGCGGCTCGCCGCCCGGCGGACGGGCCCGTACGCCTACTTGGAGCTCGTGCGCAGGCGGGCGGCGCTGTTCTTCGGTCTGGCCGACTCGACGATGAGCCGTGACGACAGCTGGCGCTTCGTCGTCCTGGGCCGGAGCCTGGAGCGGGTGGACATGACGGTACGGCTGCTGTCGGTCCGCGTGTTGGACGCCGCGCACGCGCCCGACTGGCCGACCCTGCTGAGCGCGTCCGGCGCGGACGAGGCGTACGCGCGCGTTTACGGCGGTTTCGGCGACACGCCCCGGGTGGCGGAATTCCTCTTGCTGGACCGCGACTTCCCGCGCTCGGCGCTGCACGCGCTGACCACGGCGGAGGAGTGCCTCACCGCTCTCGGCCGCCCCCGCCAGGACCCCGCGCGCCGCCCGATCGGGCGGACGCGTACCCGCCTCGAATACCTGGACACGCACGCCCTGGAGGACCAACTGCCGGTCCTGCTGAGGGACTTGCAGCAGGCGTGCATGGCCTCGGCGGAGGCGGTGGCGGACCGGTTCTTCCCGTACCAGGGGCCCGTCGAGTGGGCCCAGGAAGGAGCCTGAGATGACCACTCGGAAAACGATGACCACTCAGGAGACTCGCCGCCTCCGGATCAGGCATGTCACCCGTGTCTCGTACGCCCAGCCCGCCGCGTCCTCGCACAACGAGGTCCGCATGACCCCGCTGACGCTGGTGGACCAGACCACCCTTGACGCCCGGGTCACCGTCAGTCCGGCGGCGACCACCTGGTCGTACTGGGACTACTGGGGCACACAGGTCACCGGGTTCGACCTGATGGACCCGCACGCCGAACTGACCATCACGGCCTCCAGCCTGGTGGAGACCCGTCCGCCGGCTCCGCTCCTCGTGGCGCCCACGTGGCGGGAGCTGGCCGACGAGGTGGCGTCCTCGCGTCTGCTGGAGTTCGCCGGCCCGACCTCCCGTACGACCGTCCCCGGTCGGCTCGTCGAGCGGGCGCGGGAAGCGGCGGCCGGCCTCGACCCTCATGAGACGGCGGTCGCCGTGTCGGCGCTGGTCGCCGACCAGGTGACGTACCTGCCCGGCGCGACGGGCGTGAACACCTCCGCCGCCGAGGCCTGGGAGCAGGGGGCGGGCGTCTGCCAGGACATCGCCCACGTCACCATCGCGCTGCTGCGCGGCCTGGGGCTGCCCGCGCGCTATGTCTCCGGCTATCTGCACCCCGAGCGGGATGCGGAACCGCACCGGTCGGTCGCCGGGCAGAGCCACGCCTGGGTCGAGTACTGGGCGGGCGACTGGTGCGGGTACGACCCCACCAACCGGACCCGGGCCGACGAGTCCCACGTCGTCGTCGGCCATGGACGCGACTACGACGACGTCACCCCGCACAAGGGCATCTACCGGGGGGTGCCCGGCGGTCCGCCGGAAGTGACGGTGGAGTTCACCCGGGTGGCGTGAGCGCACCCGGACACCACTCGCGGATCGGCCCTACTTGATCCCGGCCGCCGAGCAGTCCGACTTGTACTGGGCCGTGCAGATGTCGGACACCTGGTAGATCCCGTCCGACAGGACGGTCTCCTTGATGTTCTGCTTCGTCAGGGCGACCACGGGGACCAGCAGCGCCGGGATGTTCTTGTCCGTCGGGCTGTCGACCTGGTCCTGGGCGAGTGCCTCGAACTGGATGTCGTGGCCCTGGACCTTGGCGACGGCCATCTCGGCGGCGCTCTCGGCCTCCTGCGGGTACGACTTGTACACGCTCATGAACTGCTCGCCGGCCAGGATCCGCTGGACGGCGTCCAGTTCGGCGTCCTGCCCGGTGATCGGCGGCAGCTTGGTCACGCCGGCCGCCTCCAGGGCCTTGATGACGCCGCCGGCCATGCCGTCGTTGGCGGAGTAGACGCCCTTGATGTTGTTCGCGCCGAGGGACTTGATCGCCGCGGCCATGTTGGCCTGGGCGTTCTCCGGCTTCCAGTCCTTGGTGTCGTACGACTTGGCTATGTCCACCGAGCCGTTGAGCTCGGAGAGGGCACCGGCCTTGAACTGCTTGGCGTTCGGGTCGGTGGGCGAGCCGTTCATCATCACGATCTTGTCGGAGGAGTCGACCTCCCCCATGGCCTCCAGGAGGCTGCGGCCCTGGACCTCGCCGACCAGTTCGTTGTCGAAGGAGACGTACGCGTCGATCGGTCCCTCGGCCAGGCGGTCGTAGGCGATGACGGGGATCCCGGCCTCCTTGGCCTTCTGTACCCCGCCGGCGATGGCGTGCGCGTCGACGGCGTCCAGCAGGATCACATCGACCTGGTCGTCGATCATCTGCTGGAGCTGGCTCGCCTGCTTGCTCGCGTCCGCGTCGGCGTTCTTGTAGACGACCTTGCCCTGCTTGTCGGTGAGCTCCAGGACCTTGGTCCTGATGATGGGGAAGTCGAACTTGTCGTAGCGCGTGTTCGCCGTCTCCGGCAGCAGCAGTCCCACAGTGACGTCGTTGCCCTTGGTCGGGCTCGCCTCGCTGCTGTCCCCCGTGACACCCAGCGCCCCGCACGCGGCCAGCGAGAGGGTCATCGTGGATGCGGCGGCCACGGCTGTGGCGGTGCGGCGCAGCGGACGCAAGGGACGCATAGAGGAGCTCACTTCTGGTGCCTTCGGGACACGGGCGCGCCATAGCGCCCAGATGTCTGAAAGACAACGCGCCGACGGCCCTCAGCGTCAAGCGGAATCACTTAACGAGTGCGCAACACCACGCTCCGCTGACCATGTAAAGACATGGCGGAACCTCTCCAAACGCCCGTTACACCCCCTCCACCGAACCTCGATCGAACACGAGGCCAAGATCCGTACAACCAACCCCATTCCTCGCGAGTCCTGATCAGGACAGCTCCTCACCGCTGTCCCGCACTCGACCAGAGGATCGAATGAACCCAGCCAGAGGCGCGACCGCCGCTGCCGCGACGACGGTCGCGCTCGCCACCGCGGGCGCTCTGCTCACGATGACCCCCTCCGCGTCCGCCGCCGTGACGTGCACATCCCCCGTCTTCAAGCGGCAGTTCTTCGCGAATACCACCTTTTCGGGCACCCCCGCGCGGACCGACTGCGACACCGCGATCGACCAGAACTGGGGCACGAACGCCCCCGTGTCCGGCCTCCCCAGGGACAACTTCGCCGTCCGCTGGACCGTGACCCGGGACTTCGGCTCCGGCGGCCCCTTCGCCCTCTCCGCCTCCGGGCTCGACGGCATCCGGGTCTACCTCGACGGCGTCCGCAAGATCGACATCTGGCGGAACGTCTCGACGACCGTCTCCAGGACCGCCAACGTCACCGTCCCCGCGGGCAGTCACACCCTGCGCGTCGACTACGTCAACTGGACCGGCAGCGCGAACGTCAAGTTCGCCCACACGCCGAGGACTTCGGCCACCGTCGACACCGTCAAGCCCCTCGTGCCGACCGCGCCCACGGTCTCGTACGACCCGGCGACCGGCAAGGCGAAGCTGACCTGGGCCAGGAACAAGGAGATGGACCTCGCGGGCTACCGCGTCTACCGCCGCCTGAAGGGTGCCTCCTACGGCAGCAGCCCCCTCGCGACGACCACCTCCACCACCTACACCGACAGCACCCTGCCGGTGACCGGAGCGACGTACTACTACGAGGTGCGCGCCTACGACAAGGCGGGCAACGAGTCGGCCGGTACGACCGACCAGATGGTCACCACCGTCGACCGTGTCGCCCCCGCCGTGCCCACCATCACGACCGCGACGGGTGAGGTGACCCCGACCGGCGGTTCCGGCGGACTGAAGGTCGGCTGGGGCAACGTCGCGGACGCGGTGAAGTACCGCGTCTTCCGGGCGGCCACCGAGAGCGGCACGTACACCGAGATCGGCGGCACGGACCAGCTGTCCTTCCTGGACACCTCGGCCGCCAAGAGCGTCGTGTACTACTACCGGGTCTCGGCCGTCGACGCGGCGGGCAACGAGTCGGCCCGGTCCGCGACCCAGTACGGCAGGATCTGGGACAACGACCCGCCGGCGCTCGTCACCGGGCTGGACGTCACCCCGACCGAGTACGGCTTCCGGCTCGTCTGGGACAAGAGCGCGGCCACGGACCTGAAGTACTACACCGTCCACTGGGGCGAGCTCTACGGCGACGAGGGCGAACAGGTCTGCTGGGGAAGCCTGGTGGACTACGTCGCGCCGGGCGACACGTCGTACGACTACACCACGCTCCCCGACGGCGACGAGGTCTGCTTCTTCGTCGACGCCGTGGACGACGCGGGCAACTCCGCCATCAAGTGGAGCGAGGACCCGGCCCAGGCGGTGCGGGTCACCGAGCTCGACATGACGCCGGGCGTGGCCACGCCCGAGGGTTCGCCGGTGCGTCTGACGGCCGAAGACAACGACGACGACGTCGTGCTGTCCTGGAACACCGTGGCCGACGCCACCGGCTACCAGGTCTACCGCTGGAACCGTGACACCGAGGCGTACGAGAAGCTGGCGGCCACGACGGGGACCTCCTACGTGGACACCGGCGCCGGCGCGGGCACCACCCGCCACTACTGGGTGACCGCCGTCTACGCGGACGGCACGGAGTCGGCACCGGGCGGCGACTGGGCGGTCACCGCCCCCGCCGGCCCCTGACAGACGCCGTACAACCAATAGGCGTTCTGGCCGGTCCTGTTCGGCGACGGTTGATCACCGCCGTCGCCGAACAGGACCGAAGGACCGCATGAACCCAGCCAGACGCACGACCGCGGCCACCGCGACCGCCCTCGTGCTCACCACCACGGGCACCCTGCTCACAACCCTCGCAGCGCCCGCCTCCGCCGCCGTGACCTGCAACTCTCCGGTCTTCAAGCGGCAGTTCTTCGCGAACACCGCCTTCTCCGGCACCCCCGCGCGGACCGACTGCGACACCGCGATCGACCAGAGCTGGAGCGGCGCGCCCGCCACCGGGCTGCCAAGGGACAACTTCGCCGTCCGCTGGACCCTGACCCGCGACTTCGGCTCCGGCGGCCCCTTCGCCCTCGCCGCCTCCGGGCTGGACGGCATCCGGGTCTACCTCGACGGCGTCCGCAAGATCGACCTGTGGAAGAACACCTCCACGACCGTCTCCAAGACCGTCAACGTCACCGTCCCCACGGGCAAGCACACCCTGCGCATCGACTACGCCAACTGGACCGGCAGCGCCCGCGTCAAGTTCGGCTACGCGCCGCGCACTTCGGCCACCGTCGACAAGGTCAAGCCCCTCGTTCCGACCGGGACGTCGGTGTCGTACGACTCGGTGACCGGCAAGGCGAAGCTCACCTGGGCCAAGAACAAGGAGATGGACCTCGCCGGGTACCGGGTCTACCGCCGTCTCAAAGGCACCAGCACCTACAAGAAGCTGACCACCACCACAGCCACCGCCTACACCGACACCCCGCCCCCGACCGGCGAGAGCTATTACTACGAGGTACGCGCGGCGGACAAGGCCGGCAACGAGTCGGCCGGCACCGCCGACCAGCTGGTCACCACCCCCGACCGCACCGCCCCCGCCGTCCCTACCGGGCTCTACGCGAAGGTGGCGCCGGGCTCGGTGAGTCTCACGTGGGACACGGGCGACGCCACGGACAGCTACCGGGTCTACCGTGCGACCGCTGCGGCGGGGCCCTTCACCAAGATCGCCGATTTCCTCGACAGCGCCTGGTACAACGGCCGTTCGGCCGACAACACCAAGCGGCTGTACTACCGCGTCACCGCCGTGGACGCCGCCGGAAACGAGTCCACTCCGGCCACCGCGGACACCGGCGAACCGGACACCACCCCGCCCGCCCAGGTCACCGGCGTGACGGTGGAGGGCACCACGGCGGGCAACGCGGTGCGGTGGGAGGCCTCGTCCGAGGACGTCTTCTCCTACCAGGTGTGGGCGGCGCCGGAGGGCGGGACGGACTCCGACGGGCCGGAGACCGTGTTCGGCCTGTCCTTCAACGATCTTCGGGCGGAGGCCGCAGTCGCGGTCACCTATCGCGTCCAGGCGGTCGCCACATACGGCAACCTCTCTCCCGTCTCCGACTCCGTCACCGCGACCCGCCCGGCGCCCGGCGACTCGGCGGCGCCCACGGGCGTCGTCGGCACCCCGCGCGACGGATCGACGGAGCTCACCTGGGACTTCGCGTCCGACGCCGCTCAGCACGGCTACCGCGTCTACCGCCGCACCACCGCGTCCGCCGCCTGGACCCGCCTCGGCGACCGGCCGACCACCGCGCTCCGCTACGACGACATCGAGGCCCCGGACGGAAACGCCGACTACTACGTCGTCGGCCTGGACACCCAGGGCCGGGAGTCGGCGCCCTCCGAGGTCGTCAAGGTGCACAGGGAGACCCCGGCCACGCCAACCGGTCCGGCGCCGCCGACGATCGAACTGTCGGCTCCGTACAAGGAGTGCACGGCCAACGACTGCGCCCCCCATGGCGGCACCTCGGTCCCGCTCACGGTGACGCTGAAACACGACCGGCTGCTCTCCGGCTACACCTACCGCTTCACGGGCGCCGCCGGTTCCGGATACCTCAGCACCGACGGGTCGACGATCACCTGGAGGCCCCCGGCGCCGGGCTTCTACACGTTCGAGGTGCGGGCAGTGGACTACTACGGGCGCGGAGGCCCGTTCACGAGCGTCGGCTTCAAGGTCGGGTGACCCGGCACCGACCGCCCGTCAAGCACGAGGGGCCCGGAGGTGTGAACCTCCGGGCCCCTTCGTGAGCGTGCCTGACCGGTGTCAGTCCTTCGCCTTCTTCGGCCGCCACACCACCAACGCGCTGGTCTGCTGCACCTCCTGGTACGGCACCAGGTCGCGCCGGTACGACGCGTGTACCGCGGCCTCGCGTTGCTGCATCGCCGCCGCTGCCCCGTCGAGGGCCGCCTGCATCTCCGCCAGGCGGGACTGCAGCGCGGCGACCTGGTTCTCCAGTTCGATGATGCGCTTGATGCCGGCCAGGTTGATGCCCTCGTCCTGCGACAACTGCTGCACCTGGCGGAGCAGTTCGATGTCGCGGGCCGAGTAGCGGCGGCCGCGGCCGGCCGTGCGGTCGGGGGAGACCAGGCCCAGACGGTCGTACTGGCGAAGGGTCTGCGGGTGCAGGCCGGAGAGCTGGGCCGCCACCGAGATGACGTAGACCGGGGTTTCCTCGGTCAGTTCATACGGGTTGCGTCGACGACCGTCCATCTCCATCAAGCTCCCTTCGCGGCCTGGAACAGCTCCGCCCGCGGGTCCTCGCCCGCGGTCGCCTCGCGATACGCCTCGAGCGCGTCACGAGCCTTCCCCGAAAGGTCCTTCGGGACACTCACCTCGACGGTGACCAGCAGGTCCCCGCGGGTGCCGTCCTTGCGGACCGCGCCCTTGCCCCGCGCCCGCATGGTGCGCCCGTTGGGCGTGCCGGGCGGCAGCTTCAGGGTGACCGGTGGTCCGCCCAGGGTGGGGACCCTGACCTCGCCGCCGAGGGCCGCCTCCGTGAAGGTCACGGGGACGCTCACCGTGAGGTTGTCGCCCTTGCGGCCGAACACCGGGTGGGCGTCGACGTGCACGGTGACGTACAGGTCGCCCGCCGGGCCGCCGCGCTCGCCGGGCGCTCCCTTGCCGCGCAGCCGGATGCGCTGGCCGTCCGACACCCCGGCCGGGATGCGGACCTGCATGGTCCTGGACGACTTCGCCCGGCCGCTGCCCTTGCACTCCAGGCACGGGTGCTCGGCGATCAGGCCGCGCCCCTTGCAGTCCGGGCAGGGGTCGGTGAGCGAGAAGCCGCCGCCCGAGCCCCGGGCCACCTGGCCGGTGCCTACGCAGGTCGGGCACACCCTCGGCGTGCCGTTCTTGTCGCCGGTGCCCGCACACGCCTTGCACGGCGACTGCGAGGACATCCGCAGCGGGACCGTCGCACCCTCGATCGCCTCGGTGAAACTGAGGTTGACCTCGGTGTCGATGTCCTGGCCGCGCCTGGGCTGGGTACGGGTCGTACCCGTGCCACCGCGGTTGAACAGGCCCCCGAAGACGTCACCGAGTCCGCCGCCGAAGCCGCCGGCTCCTCCCTGTCCGCCCTGGGCGCCGCCTCCGAAGAGGTCGCCCAGGTCGAAGTTGAAGGAGCCGCCCGCGCCGCCCGGCCCCGGGCGGAAGCCGCCGTTGCCGAAGAGGGCGCGCGCCTCGTCGTACTCCTTGCGCTTCTTGGGGTCGCCGAGGACGTCGTTCGCCTCGGAGATCTCCTTGAAGCGCTCTTCCGCCTTGGCGTTGCCCTTGTTGGCGTCCGGGTGGTTCTCGCGGGCGAGCTTCCGGTACGCCTTCTTGATCTCGGCCTCGGTGGCGTCCTTGGGGACGCCGAGGACCTTGTAGTAGTCCTTCTCGATGAAGTCCTTGGTGCTCATCCTCGACGCCCCTCCTCTCTCCTCGTCAGTTCAACGTCAGCCCTCGTCCGGGCCACCGCTCTCCTTGTCGTCGGCCGCCTCGGTCGCCTCATCGGCCTTGACCGTCTGCGCGCCCGGCTGGGGCTCGGCCACGGCCACCCGCGCGGGGCGGATGGTGCGCTCGCCGATGCGATACCCCGGCTGGAGGATCGCGACGCAGGTCGTCTCGGTGACGTCCGGCGCGTAGGAGTGCATCAGCGCCTCGTGGATCGTCGGGTCGAAGGGCTCGCCCTCCTTGCCGAACTGCTGCAGACCCATCTTCGCCGCGACGGTCTCCAGCGACTCCGCGACGGACTTGAATCCGCCGACGAGTTCGCCGTGTTCCCGCGCGCGGCCGATGTCGTCGAGCACGGGCAGGAGCTCGGTCAGGAGGTTCGCGATGGCGATCTCCTTGACCGTGATCCGGTCGCGCTCCACGCGGCGGCGGTAGTTCTGGTACTCGGCCTGGAGCCGCTGGAGGTCCATCGTGCGCTCGCTGAGCGCCGTACGCACCTGGTCCAGCTGGGCCACCAGACCCGCGTCTGCTGCTCCGTCCCCGGCCGGGGCCGCCCCCTCCTGAGGAGCGGCCTTCGACTCGGCGTCGTCAGGGGTCGCGCCGGAGGGGACGTCGGGCTTCTCCTCGAAGCCCGGGGTCTCCTCCGTCATTACGCGACACCGTCCTTGCGCTCGTCGTCCACGATCTCGGCGTCCACGACGTCGTCGTCCGCGGCCTTGCCGCCCGCGGTGGCGCCCTCGGGGCCGCCCGCGGCCTGCGCGGACTGGGCGTCGGCGTACATGGCCTGGCCGACCTTCTGGGAGACCGCGGCGACCTTCTCGGTGGCGGTGCGGATCTCGGCGGTGTCCTCGCCCTTGAGCGCGGTCTTCAGCTCCTCGACGGCGGCCTCGACCTCGGTCTTGACCTCGCCGGGGACCTTGTCCTCGTTGTCCTTGAGGAACTTCTCCGTCTGGTAGACGAGCTGCTCGCCCTGGTTGCGGGACTCGGCGGCCTCGCGGCGAGCGTGGTCCTCCTCCGCGTACTTCTCGGCCTCTTCGCGCATCCGGTTGACCTCGTCCTTCGGCAGCGAGGAGCCACCGGTGACGGTCATCTTCTGCTCCTTGCCCGTGCCGAGGTCCTTCGCGGTCACGTGCATGATGCCGTTGGCGTCGATGTCGAAGGCGACCTCGATCTGCGGGACACCGCGCGGGGCCGGCGGCAGACCGGTCAGCTCGAACATCCCGAGCTTCTTGTTGTACGCCGCGATCTCGCGCTCGCCCTGGTAGACCTGGATCTGCACGGAGGGCTGGTTGTCCTCGGCGGTGGTGAAGATCTCGGACCGCTTGGTCGGGATCGTCGTGTTCCGCTCGATGAGCTTGGTCATGATGCCGCCCTTGGTCTCGATACCGAGGGACAGCGGGGTCACGTCGAGGAGCAGGACGTCCTTGACCTCACCCTTGAGCACACCGGCCTGCAGGGCGGCGCCGATGGCGACGACCTCGTCCGGGTTGACGCCCTTGTTGGCGTCCTTGCCGCCGGTCAGCTCGCGGACGAGCTCGGCGACGGCGGGCATACGGGTGGAGCCACCGACGAGGACGACGTGGTCGATCTCGTTGATGGAGACGCCGGCGTCCTTCATGACGTTGAAGAACGGGGTCTTGCAGCGCTCCAGGAGGTCCGCGGTCAGCTGCTGGAACTGCGCGCGGGTGAGCTTCTCGTCGAGGTGCAGGGGGCCCTCGGCGGAGGCGGTGATGTAGGGCAGGTTGATCGAGGTCTCGGTGGACGAGGACAGCTCGATCTTGGCCTTCTCGGCGGCCTCACGGAGGCGCTGCAGGGCCATCTTGTCCTTGGCGAGGTCCACGCCGTGGCCCGACTTGAACTGCTGCACCAGGTAGTCGACGACGCGCTGGTCCCAGTCGTCACCACCGAGGTGGTTGTCACCGTTGGTGGCCTTCACCTCGACGACGCCGTCGCCGATCTCCAGCAGGGACACGTCGAAGGTGCCGCCACCGAGGTCGAAGACGAGGATCGTCTGGTCGTCCTTGTCGAGGCCGTACGCGAGCGCGGCCGCGGTGGGCTCGTTGACGATGCGCAGGACGTTCAGACCGGCGATCTCGCCGGCCTCCTTCGTCGCCTGGCGCTCGGAGTCGTTGAAGTACGCCGGGACGGTGATGACCGCGTCGGTCACCTTCTCGCCGAGGTACGACTCGGCGTCCCGCTTCAGCTTCTGGAGGATGAACGCGGAGATCTGCTGCGGGTTGAAGGGCTTCCCGTCCAGCTCCATCTTCCAGTCGGTGCCCATGTGACGCTTCACGGACCGAATGGTCCGGTCCACGTTGGTGACCGCCTGGCGCTTGGCGACCTCGCCGACGAGCACCTCGCCGTTCTTGGCGAAGGCGACGACGGACGGCGTGGTCCTGGCACCCTCGGCGTTGGTGATGACGGTGGGCTCGCCGCCTTCGAGAACGCTGACGACGGAGTTAGTCGTGCCCAGGTCGATGCCGACCGCACGTGCCATGGTTGATTCCTCCAGCTGACTTGAGTGGAACGGACTCAAGTGTGCACGACGGCTCCCGATGGGTCAACAGAG
Organism: Streptomyces sp. NPDC111802; assembly: GCF_055634335.1. NCBI lineage: Bacteria > Bacillati > Actinomycetota > Actinomycetes > Kitasatosporales > Streptomycetaceae > Streptomyces > Streptomyces sp. NPDC111802. The sequence goes on from NZ_JBVKCZ010000005.1 coordinate 163,875, forward strand.
CTGAGTCGACCTCACTCAACTCTTATCCGTTCCTTACACGCAACTGGGCTCCCACCTGCGAGGATGCAACCCGCGCGGAGGCTCGAACGGAGTCCTGCACGGGAAAACTGGGTTGACGCCGAGGCCCGTAGGTCTTGATGTGCAGCAGCGCGAGTACGGCGATCAGGGCACCCACCCCCACCCACAACGCCCCGGACCGCGCCATCCATCCCAGGTGCACGAGGACGCCGACGAGCACCCCGGAGAAGGCCCCGGCACCCAGCAGGATGGTCACGCCCTGCGGAGTGAGGCCGACGCGGCGCAGCCGGTGGGCGAGATGGTCGGGGCCTCCCCGCAGCAGCGGCCGCCCGGCCAGTCGGCGGGACAGCGTCACGAGGAGGACGTCGGCGGTGGCGAGGGCGGTGAGCGCGTAGAGCACGCCCGCGCTCGACACGGGGTCGTGCCCGGCACGGGTCATCACGGCCGAGGACGCGAGCACGAACCCGACGAACAGGGACCCGGACGCCCCGAGCCCGATCTTCGCGGGATGCCAGTTGTGCATGAGGAACCCGGTCAGGGCGGCGGCCAGCACACTGAGCAGTACGGCGAGTTCGTCCATCACCTCGGCCGCCGCGCAGACGCCGACACCGAAGGCGGTGAGCACCCCGACCGTGCCGACCAGCGCGTCCGCGTGGTCGAGCGCCTTGAAGCCGACGGCGACGAGCACGATCCAGCCGACGGCCACCAGCCCCAGCAGGATCCCCGTGTCGCCGTACGGCACCACACAGGCCGCCGCCACGGCCGTACCGCCGACCAGGAACCGCGCCTTCACCCGCCGTACGTCGGCGACCAGCCCGAGCACGGCGACGGCGCCCGCGGCGATCAGCAGCCGCATGATCTCCGAGCCCAGTCGGGCGACTCCCGTCCACTCACCCGCACCGGCCACCAGGCAGGTCACGAGCGCGACGGCCACCCCGCCGAGCAGGGGCAGCGGCCGCTGTCGCCGACGGTCCACGATGCCGAAGCGCAGAGCGGGCAGGCGAAGCAGCGCCGCGAAGAGGGCGGCGAGGAGGAGGGCGGCGGTGGCGGCGGCGATCCCGTAAAGCACGGGCCTAGGTTAGTGGCGTATATACCATTTCGGGATGAATAACACGATCTGTTCTTAAGGCAAGCCTCAGCGACTCAGATCACCTCGCGCCTGGCTACAGTGCGACAGAGGATGCGGGTAGTCTCAGAGGACTGCATAAGTTACCGCTTAGTAATGTCGAGGACCTCCCTCGACCACCCCTCGCAGGCCCGAGGAGCCCCGAAATGCAACTCGCCGCGATCATCGTGTCGCTGGTGCTGACCGTGGTCGGCGTTGCGCTGCTCGCACGCGCCATCGGCCAGTTCGTCCGGTACTTCAAACTCGGCCAGCCGGTACCGGCCGGCAGCCGGACCGACAACCCCTACGCGCGCAGCGTGACGCTGGTGCGGGAGTTCCTCGGTCACACCCGGATGAACCGGTGGGGCATCGTCGGCATCGCCCACTGGTTCGTGGCGGTCGGCTTCCTGACGCTGCCGCCGACCCTGGCCCAGGCGTTCGGCCAGCTCTTCGAGGCCGACTGGACGCTGCCGGTCATCGGCGGGTTCCTGCCGTTCGAGCTGTACATCGAGTTCATCGGCGTGATGACGATCCTGGGCATCGCGGTGCTGATCGTGATCCGTCTGCTCAGCCTGCCCTCCCGCGCGGGCCGCAAGTCCCGCTTCGCGGGCTCGAAGTCGGGTCAGGCGTACTTCGTCGAGTACGTCATCCTCACCATCGGCCTCGCGATCTACGTGCTGCGCGGCCTGGAGGGCGCGATCCACCACGTGGAGCACTACGAGGCGGCCTACTTCGCCTCGTACCCGCTGGTACTGGCCTTCAAGGGCCTGAGCCTGACCGCGCTGCAGAACCTGGTCTACCTCACCGCGATGGTGAAGATCGGCACCTCGTTCATCTGGATGATCGTGGTCTCGCTGAACACCAACATGGGTGTGGCCTGGCACCGCTTCCTGGCCTTCCCGAACATCTGGTTCAAGCGCGACGCGACGGGCGGGACGGCCCTCGGCGCCCTCCAGCCGATGACCTCCGCCGGCAAGCCGATCGACTTCACCGACCCCGGTGACGACGACGTCTTCGGTGTCTCCCAGGTCGAGCAGTTCTCCTGGAAGGGCTTGCTGGACTTCTCCACCTGCACCGAGTGCGGCCGCTGCCAGTCGCAGTGCCCGGCCTGGAACACGGGCAAGCCGCTCTCCCCCAAGCTGCTGATCATGTCGCTGCGCGACCACGCGCACGCCAAGGCGCCGTATCTGCTGGCCGGCGGCGGCAAGACGATGGAGGGCGAGGAGAAGGCGTCCGAGGAGCAGCTCGCCTCGGTGCCGGCGGAAGCGCTGGCCGAGGCCGAGCGCCCGCTCATCGGCACCGCCGAGGAGAACGGCGTCATCGACCCGGACGTGCTGTGGTCCTGCACCACCTGCGGCGCCTGTGTCGAGCAGTGCCCGGTGGACATCGAGCACGTCGACCACATCGTCGACATGCGCCGCTACCAGGTGATGATCGAGTCCGCGTTCCCGTCCGAGGCGGGCACGATGCTCAAGAACCTGGAGAAGAAGGGCAACCCCTGGGGCCTGGCGAAGAAGCAGCGCCTGGAGTGGCTCAAGGAGGTCGAGTTCGAGGTCCCGGTCGTCGGCCAGGACATCGAGGACCTCACCGAGGTCGAGTACCTGTACTGGGTCGGCTGCGCCGGCGCCCTGGAGGACCGCGCCAAGAAGACCACCAAGGCCTTCGCCGAGCTGCTGCACATCGCGGGCGTCAAGTTCGCGATCATGGGCGGCGACGAGAAGTGCACCGGGGACTCCGCGCGCCGCCTGGGCAACGAGCCCCTGTTCCAGGAGCTCGGCATGGAGAACGTCATGGCACTGAACATGGCGTTCGGCGAGGAGATGGACGACGACGGCAAGGTGACCGAGGAGTCGCGCAAGCCCAGGTCGGCCAAGAAGATCGTCGCCACCTGCCCGCACTGCCTCAACACGATCGGCAACGAGTACCCGCAGATCGGCGGCGACTACGAGGTCATCCACCACACCCAGCTGCTCCAGCACCTCGTCGACGAGGGCAAGCTGGTCCCGGTGACCCCGGTCGAGGGCATCATCACCTACCACGACCCCTGCTACCTGGGCCGCCACAACAAGATCTACACGCCCCCGCGCGAGATCATCGCCAGCGTGCCGGGCATCCGCAACGAGGAGATGCACCGCCACAAGGAGCGCGGCTTCTGCTGTGGCGCCGGTGGCGCGCGGATGTGGATGGAGGAGCGGATCGGCAAGCGCATCAACAACGAGCGCGTCGACGAGGCCCTCTCCGTCAACCCGGACATCGTGTCCACGGCCTGTCCGTTCTGCCTCGTCATGCTCACGGACTCCGTGAACGGCAAGAAGAACGATGGCAAGGCCAAGGAGTCGATCCAGGTCGTCGACGTCGCCCAGCTGCTGCTGGACTCCGTCAAGACCCCGGTCGCGGACGACGAGCCCCCGGCCGGCGAGGCCGAGGCGGAGAACGCGCCGGAGCCTGCCCCGGTGAAGTGACCGGCCGCGACGGCACCTGCCTTCCGACGCCCCCTGCTCCCGCCACGGGACAGGGGGCGTCGTGGTGCGGCAGGCTGTAGGCAGAAACTGATCGGAAAGGACCGAAGCGTGATCATTTTCGGCACCAAGGGCTACCTGTACCAGCTCGCGATACTCACGCTGGTGTGCGGCCAGTGCGGCAACCCCTCGGCACACACGCTGAGGAAGCGCGTCACGAAGTTCACCCTGTTCTTCGTGCCGCTGTTTCCGATCTCGACCAAGTACGCGACACAGTGCACTTTCTGCGGCGCGGAACAGAAGGTGGGCCAGGAGCAGGCCGAGCAGCTCCAGGCGCAGGCCACCGCCGGGGGCCCCGGCGGTCAGCAGCCGTACGGACAGCCTCAGCAGCCGTACCGCTCCTGACCCGGTCCCGGCCCGAGGGGCCGGGAGTTCCGGAACCCCCGGCGGCGGCCTACGACTTCGGCTGCTTGGAGCTGTTCATCGTGTCGGCGGCGTGCTTCGGGCCGGGGCGCGCCGAGAACTGGCCGACAAGCTCGCGAAAGCAGACCAGGGCCGTGATCGGCGGAATTCCGACGACCACCATCGCCAGCATGGAATCCGCGGACTGGCCGATGCACAGCGCGACCGCGACGCCGGAGGAGATGAACATGACCGCCCAGGACCGCCGGGCGGTCCGGCGCTGAACGGACGCCCGCAGGATGGACAGTCCCGCCAGCAGCCACGGCCCGTACACCGTCAGCGGCCACCAATGGGCCAGCTTCGGCGAGACCACGAGCAGCGCGATCGAGCGCAGCTGATCGTATGAATACGAAATGGACCAGGTGAGCATCGTCACTGCACACAGGGTGATGAGTGTGACCAGGATCGAGACGGTGAGAAACCTCGGGTTTCGGGTGAGACTGTGCGCGCCCGGCTGCGGGCGCTTGCGATGGACCGGGCGTGGCTGGGACGGGGGCGGCCGGTCCTTGTCCTGCCGGGGCGGAACGGGCTCCGCGATGTGTGTGGCACCCAGCATCTGTGCCAGCTCCTGGTCCAGGTCCCATCCCTCCGGCGAGATCACCTGATCCGGCGCCTGCCAGAGGTTCTGCATGTCGAGCTGCTGGGTGTAATGAGACTGGTCGCCTACCGCGTCATAGTCGGTCCTCATTTCTAGAACCTTTCCCCTTCCATCGCTGCCCGGACGTATTCACGCTCCATCCGGCTGATGGTCCTCAGGAAATCCTCAAGCAGATCAGAGCAGTGCGTGATGCTTTCCGCAGCGGTCAGATCAGATACTTGAAGCGACCGGAGCGCAAGAGCGTCGGCTGAGTGTTTTTCCTGCCAAGTCACTCCCACATAACGAGTGCCACGCGGGGCAGGACATCTGGCATTCGGGGGAATATGCGTCAACGGTGATTATCTGGAATATCCAATGAATATCCAACAACGGGGACCGGACGCTGAAATTCAGAATATCTAGAATATCTATGAAACACCGGAGGCGGGTGCGGGACCTCGCCGGGCGGCGAGGGCGAGGGCGAGGACGGGGCCGATGGCGATGAGCAGGGCCAGAGCCGCGTAACCGTAGGTCAGGGTGGCCACCGAGGCGACGGCGGCGACCAGCAGGGGTCCGCCCGCGTCGCCGAGTTCGCGACCGAGCTCGGCGGAGCCCATGGTCTGGCCGAGCCGTTCGGCCGGGGTGGCGGCAGCCAGGGCGGCGAAGCCGAGCGGGGTGATCAGGCCGGTGCCGATGCCGATCAGGGCGGCGGCGGTGAGGAGGCCGGGCAGGCCGGGCAGCATGGCGCAGGCCAGCCCGGCCGCGGTGGCCAGCAGGCCGGCGGTGAGTCCGGTGCGGACGGTGAGCCGACCGTCGTCCAGGGCCCGCCCTGCCTTCGGCTGTACGACGGCCGCGCAGGCCGCGAGCACCGAGACCGCCGCGCCGGTCGCGACCGTGCCGAGCCCGGCGGCGGCGCCGGAGACCGGCAGGAAGCCGACGCCGACGGAGAGGGCGGCGGTCGCGGCGGCCAGGGCGGCCGTGGGGCGCAGGAACGCCGGGTCGGCCAGGCGGCGGGCCAGGTCCAGCACCGTCTGCCGCTGCCTGGGAAGCGGCGGCACGTGCGGGACGGCGAGGGCGGCCCAGAGCGCGACCGCCACGCCGAGCGCCGCCAGGACGACGAACAGCAGCCGCAGACCGCCGGCCCACACCAGGACGCCGCCGAGCAGCGGGCCGAGGGTGTAGCCGATGGACTTGTGGAAGCCGTAGCGGCCGAACGCCCGGCCGTGCTTCGCCGCCGGGTTCAGCCGGGCCACCAGCGCGGCGGCGGACGGCGAGAACGCGGAGGCCGCGGCGCCCTGCCCGAGCCGTGCGGCCCAGAGCCAGCCGGGGCTGTCGGCGACGGCGTAGGCGGCGGAGGCGGCCGCGAACGCCACCAGCCCGCCGAGCAGCACCGGGCGGGCGCCGATCCGGTCGGCGAGGGTGCCGAAGATCGGCTTGAGCAGCACCTCGGCGCCGTCGTACAGGGCGAGCAGGCCGCCGAGCACGAGCAGGGAGGTCACGGCGTCGCCGGAGTGGGCGCCGAGGTTGGCGGCGATGCCGTGCGCGCCGAAGGCGGTGGTGAAACCGGCGGCGTACAGGGGCCACATCCGGGGCGCTGTCGCGGTCATCGGCCGTTCCCCTCCTCGGAGGCCCGCTGCTCCGGCACCTGGTGCAGTGCGGCGAAGACACGCTCGGCGTAGTCCTCGCAGGCGGCCACGCAGACCTTCAGGCGCTCGCCGGCCGCCGCGGCCTCGGGGGCGCCGAACACGTCCCTCGCCGTCAGATCCCGGTGCCAGCGGCGCAGCCGCTCCAGCGACTGTTCCTCCTCCTCCAGCTCGGCGAGGGTGAACTTGGCGATGCGGATCTCCTTGGCCAGTTCCGTCTCGAACTTGCCGCAGTCGGCGAGGAACTCGGACCAGTCGGCGGAGCGCGCGGCCGTGAACATGGCCCGCAGCCGCCGCCCGTCCTGGTGGCCGCGCCCGGTCGCCGCGAGCGACACCGCCTCGCCACCGGCCCGCTCGGTCAGCTCAAGCGCCCGGCCGACCCCGTCGGCGAACACCGGTACGTCCGGTACGGCCCACACGCCCTGCCCGAGGGAGAGCGCACCGATCTTCCGCAGTTCGCGCCAGACGGCGACACGGTGCCGGGAGGGTCCGGCCGGGACCCTGACGACGAGGACGATCCAGCGCGTCTCGTCATGCGCGCCGTCGCCCTCGCCGCTCCGCATCTCAGTCACACTTCGGAATGTAGCAGCTGTTACATCCGGACGGGACCCGTGGACGGTTGCCAGGGCTGCGGGAGGGGGGTCAGTCCTGGCGGACGACGTCCGTGCCGGGTCCGCCCGAGAGGGTGTCCCTGCCGGGGCCGCCGTACAGCTTGTCGTTGCCGCTGTTGCCGTGGATGGTGTCGTTTCCGCCGTTGCCGTGCATGACGTCGGCGCCGGGGCCGCCGTACAGGAAGTCGTCTCCGGTGCCGGCCTTCACGGTGTCGTTGCCGTCGCCGCCGTACAGGCGCTGCCGGTCCGCGCCGCCGAGGACGACGTCGTTGCCCGCGCCGCCGTCCGCGTCGCTCTCGTCGCCGTAGGCATAGATCCGGTCGGCGCCGTTCTGGCCCAGCGAGATGGTCGATTCGGCGGCGCGGATCGTGTCGTCGCCGTCGCCGGCGAAGGCCGCAGCGGCGGTGCCCAGCGCGATGGAGTCGTCGCCCGGTCCGCCCATGATCTGGCTGCCGTCGACCCTGCCGGCGTGGTTCGACCTGTCCTTTCCGGCGCCCAGGTCGACCCAGGCCGTGTAGTAGGCCTGGTCGGTGGAGTTGCGGTAGGTGAAGTCGTCGTCGCCGTCACCGAGTCGCACATCCAGGGTGATGTAGGGGTCCTGGCTCTCCTGGGTCTCGACCGTGCAGGAGACCTTGGTGCGGTCGGCGCCGTCGGGATGGGCGCAGCCCCGTCCCGCGGTGATCGGGACCACGTCGTCGATGACGTACGTGATGCGCGCCAGGCCTTCGGCGGACGTCGCGGTGACGGTCACCTCGTTGGTCTGGCCGGACGCCGCCCGGTAGCCGACCGCCGAGCCCTGGGCACCGGCCGTCGCGGTGGCCGGCTGCGCGGCGGCACCGGCCACCGCGGGCAGGGCGATCGACGCGGTCAGCGCCGCGCCGAGGGTGAGGGTGAGGGTGAGGACCGACGCAGCGGTTAACGCCGTGCGGCCGATGGGGCGAGAGGGCATTGCACAACCTCCGTGGGGAGCGTGTGGTTCGACGACCACGTGACTCCCGGCCGAGGTGAGGGGTTGTGCACGGGTTCGTACGACGGCAGTCCGGCACCGTCCAGGCGGCGGGCGCGCGAACGCCGCCGACCAGCGATGATCGACCCGTCGACGGGGAGGGTGGCACCTGTCCGACGGGCGGATGTCGTCAGGAATTCATCCGGCGAGCCGGTCGGCCTAGCGGGTGGGGGCGCCGCGGTTCACCCCAGCGGGGTGACAGACAGAGCGCCGCACAGGACTGTCCCCCCATCTCGAACGCGTGCATGATTACCCAGTTGTTGTCCCAGATGTTGACGAGGTGAGCGGTGCGCGCGCGAAGAAGCGGGAAGTGTACGGCGGTCATGACCGGCACCCTCTCGGTCCTCGCCCTCGCGGTCGCCGCCTGCGGCCCCACCCGGCACGACGACGCGGAGCCGGCCGGCCGGACCCCGTTCCACGTGGCCGACGCGCCCGCCCAACTGCCCATCCCCCAGGGCAAGGGCAGCAAGACCCCCGACGACTTCAACGGCGACGGCCACCGCGACCTCGTCCTCAACGACCTGGTGAAGGCCCAGGCCCACGCGGACGACGCGGGCATCGGCATCGTCTACGGCGGTGAGCGCGGACTCGCCCCGGGCGCACGGCAGTTGCTCAGCCCCGAGCGGCAGGCGGCCCCGACCAAGGGCCAGCTCCCGGCCGTCTTCGACGCGGAGGAGACCTGCGACCTCGACGGCGACGGCTTCACGGACCTCGTCGTCTCCACCGACCCGCCCTACGACGGCCAGGGGCAGCCGCCGGTGCCGTTGCAGATCCTCTTCGGTTCGCCGAAGGGCCTGGCCGGCAAGGCGGTCAAGCTGGCGATCCCGGACCGCGCGCGCGTCGGCAACGACTGGCCCGACATGCCGGTGTGCGGCGACTTCGACGGCGACGAGGCGCGGGACCTGGTCGTCCACGCGTCGGGAGGCCGACTGAGCTTCCTGCGGGGCCCGTTCAGCCGCAAGGGCAGCCCTCGCGCGGCAGGCGCCCCCGTCCAGGCACCCGGCAACGTCCCCACGGGCCCCGCGGCCGACGTCGACGGCGACGGATACGACGACCTGGTGATCCGTACGGCGGCAGGCAGCGGCAGGTCGGCGCTGGTCCTCGGCGGGCCGACCGGCCCCACCCGCACGGGGGCCACCCTCCCCGCCGGCATCGACGTGGCCCTCGGCACCTTCGGCAAGGGCAAGGCGGCCCTCGACGCGGCGATCGGCACCATGGGCGGAACGTCCCTGCGCTACGACCTCCCGACCGCCGCCGTGCGCGCGACCCTCGACTCGCCCGGCTCCACGCTCGACGCCGCCGACTTCGACGGCGACGGTCTGAGCGAACTCCTCTCCAGCGGCTCGCGGTTGCGCATCTTCCACGGCCGTACGGCAGGACTCGCGACGGCGGGCATGGTGACCGTGCGGCCACCCGCACGGGGCAGCACACGCGTCGTGACGGTCGGCGACTTCGACGGGGACGGGCGGGCGGACCTGGTCGTGCGGACGTATGTCGGCGAGACGAAGGACACGGTGGCCGTGTATCCGGGGATGAAGAAGGGGCTGGTGGCGGCGGAGCCGTCGGTGCGGTTCTCCAGCTCGGAGTTCCTGGCGCGGTAGCCGCCGTAGCAACCGTAGTTGCCATAGCAGCCGTGGAAGCCGTAGGCGTACGCGTCAGTCGGCGACGCGCGCTCCGATCGCCCGGGCGCGGCGGCGGGCTTCGGGGCTGAGGCCCTTGCGGCGGGGGTCGGTGCGTGAGTCGTAGGCGGTGGGCTGGGTGAGGCAGTCCAGTCCGCGCAGGCCGGGCTTGGCCACCACGCAGGCGAAGCGCGGGTCGCCCGCGTACCAGAGTTCCTCGTCGTAGCCCTTCAGTGCCTTGTGGGTCCAGGACCTGAACAGCCCGGCGGCGAGCTTCAGCGACACCGTCTTCTCGGGCTTGTCGGGGTCGGGCAGTACGAAGACCGCTCTGCCCTTGTTGATCCGCACGGCACCCGGCTGCTGACGCCAGGGATAGACGGCGAGGATGCGCCGCATCCGCACGGCCTTGGCGAGTCGGCCGAGACCCAGGATCACCTGTCTTCCGATCACCAGCAGGACCAGCACCATCGGAAGCACGGCCGCCACGGGCAACAGGAGGGTGACGTACAGCGCCCCCACCCACACCGTCACCCAACCGAGCGCCCTGGCCAGGTTCCACGCCGTCCGGCGATGGAGCGCACGTCGGGTGCCCGGTGTGTCCCACGCCACCGGCCCGTCGAAGCCCTGCTTGTCGAGGTTCATGGTCATGTGCCCGTCCCGGGTCAGCCGAAGTCGGAGGCGATGTCGCCCGCCCCGCCACCCGTGCCGTCGGGCCCGTCACCTCGTGCGGCGCGCCCGATCTCCGGCAGCGGATCGTGGAAGGACACCGTGTGCGCGATGCCCGCCATCATGTCGCGGTAGTGCTTCCGGGAGCCCACGGCCGTGCTGCTCAGCGTCAGGACGCCGAGCTGTGTACCCGAGGGGGCCGGGACGTAGAGCGTGCACTGGTAGAGGTCCTGGCCGGATACGCCCTCCAGGACGGGCGTGGTGATCATGGTGTCGGCGATCGACGCCGGACGACCGCCCGGAAGCGTCAACAGCTCGATGTTCTCGGTGCTTTCGCGCAGCGAGACCGCGCGAACGGCCGTGATCCTGGCCGGCGCCCAGTCGATGTCTCTGAGCGCCACCGTGAAGACGGACGAGGCGGAGGAACCGTCGTCCGCGTAGTGCATACCGAGCGCGCAGGCGATGACGCCTTCGCTCCGCATCCGGCCGGCCATGAACCGAACATCCCGCAGTGCGCCCGTGTACCGGTCACGCTGGCCCTCGGGGGCAAGGCCGAGGACCAGCTCCAGTGCCTGATCCAGGTACGTCTCCTGCTCCGAGCCCGGTTCGGGGTCGAGAGCGTCGATGGGGACGTCGAGGTACCCGGCCGGCAGCGCGTACCAGATCTTCGAGCTCGGATCTCTGGCCGTGTCGTCGATGACCAGACGCAGCGGCGGCTGCTCGGCGGCTTCCCGCGTCATCGCAGCACCCTCGCGACGTTGCCGATGACCGCGGCGGCACCGGGGCCGTCGAACAGACCCGCACGGGCCGCGTCCACGCCGGTGGCGGAGTTCTTGCCGGCGTCGCTCTTCAGGGCGTCGATGTTCTCGGCGGCCAGTCCGTAGCCGGAGGTGACGACACCCGCGATCGGCGAGACGTAGTCCATGCCCACCCGGACTGCCTGGCTGCCGCCCGCCGCGCGGGCCACCAAGTCTCCGACCGGGTTGTAGGAACCCGCGGTCGCGATCCGGCCGGCGGCCTTGACGGTGTCGTCGGCGAACCGGCCGAGGAACTGCCCGGCGCTCACGGCTTCGGACGCGAACCGCGTCGACCGGATCGCACCGTTGAGGCCGCGGCTGACGGCGCCCACTCCCGGCACCGCGCCGAGGGCGTCGCCGACGAGCCCCACGGAGTTCTCCCAGAAGTCCGCGTCGAACTCGCCCTTGGTGAACCCGTCCTCGAGCGATTCCCGCACCTGGGGATCGGCGAGCCGGGAGCCCATCGTCGCCAGGCTCAGCGCGCCCGCCGCCAGCAGCATCGCGATCCCGAACGGCCCCGTGCACAGCAGCGCCAGCAACCCCGCCACCGCCGCCAGCACGCTGAGAATGTTGGTGAGGTTGTCCCCGATCCAGCTGAGCGCCTTGCTCAGCCAGCCCGGCTCCTCGGGCGCCAGATCCTTCGTGGAGTCCTTGAGCTTCTTCGCGAGGTCCCGCGCCTGGTCCTCGTGCGTCCCCTCCAGCTCCCGCGCCTTGCGCATCACCTCGTCGAGGGCGCCCTGCGCGTTGTTGACGGCGGTGACGGCGTCGTTGAGCCGCGTGTTGGCCGCGTTCAGCCGGGCCTGGGCGCTCTGAAGCTCGGGGCCTTCCTCGAAGGTCTGCCCCGCGAGCTTCAGGTCGGGGTCCTGCCTGGCCGTCTCGTGCCGGGAGTTGGCGCTCTTCAGGTCGCCCTTGTGGTCCGCCGCCTCGACGTCGTACTTGTGCGCCAGCTCCCTGCGGCTGGTCAGCCCGCCGTGCCACGCGCCAAGGTGACCGGCGGCCAGCGAAAGGGACTTGTGCGCGTCCTTCATGTACTTCGGCAGATCACCGTCGAGGGCTTCACGGAAGCCCACGGCCGCGTCGCCCTCCCAGAAACTGGACTCGCCGAGCAGCTTGTCGATTTTCTGGTACGCCGTCTGCAGCGCGCTCGCCGAGTCGACGAGCTGGGTGCGGAGCTTCTCGACCTCGCCCGGCTGGCCCGGTACCGGGTTCCACCCGAGGTGCACATACGGATTCTGTGCCATCGCGATCACTTCCCCGCGGCCGCGGCCCGCTTGAAGCTCTCCTCCAGGGAGGTTTCCACTTCGCGGTAGTTGTCCGTGTTCTTCTGGAGCCCCTCGGTGAGTTTGCCGATGCGCTCCTTGATCTGCTCGTTGCCGTACTTCCAGCGCTCCTGGAACGCGTCGCACGCCTCGTCCAGTTCCGGTGTCCCGATCTGGTCGGACCGCACGTGCTGGAGAGCGGTACGCACCTGCTCAAGGGAGTCGTGGGCGCTGTTGAGATCCTTGGTGAAGGCAGCGAGCTGATCGATATCGGTCTTGAAGTGGTCCCCCACGCAAATCCTCCCCGTTCGCGGTTCGCGATCGCACCGGCAAACAGCAGCCGGCGGCCGAACGGGCCCGATCATGCCATGAAGGAGCAAAGAGACCGCTCCAGGGTCACGGAATCCACACGAACCCGCGCCGGGAACCTTCCGAAACACCACCTTCGTTGACCCCACGTCAGCTGCCGCCCGCGAGCCGAGGAGCCCCGTGCCCGACACCTCGTCCACCCCGACCCCGCCCGCTCTTCCGCCGCTCACCACCCAGGCGGCCCGTCTGATCGAGCTCGGCGTGCACGAGCTCGCGGGGATACCGGCCGACGAGCTGCGCGCCTTCGCGGAGAGAGCCGAGGACGCGGGCAGGGCCGAGGACGCGAAGGGAGCCGAGGACGCGGGGAAGCCCGCCGGCACCGAGCGCGCAGGCGGCGACTCCCTGCTCGCCGTCCACCCGGACCGCGTCCCCGCGTCCGCCCTCGCCCCGCTGCTCCGCCGCGACGGCAAACCCGGCTTCGTCGTCGTCGACATGCCCGACGTCGACGACTTCGCGCCCCACACCGTCGAACTGCCCGAAACCCCGCTCTACGTCGTCACCGGCCTCGACCGCGGCGACCACATGGCCAACTGGAGCCCGGAAGAAGCCCTGCCCGCACTCACCAAGGACGACCGCACCCCGCTGGTGCTCACCGAGGGCATCCACTGGGTGCTCCAGCAGCCGGCGGCCCTGGAGCGCAACCGCTGCTTCATGACGATCGGCTCCCGGCTGCGCAAGGCGAACGGCACCCTGGACGCCCGTACCCCGGCGATCTGGATCAGCAACGGCACCGGACGCGACGGCCGCGAGCGGCGCAACGCCCCGAAGGTCGGCTGGTGCTGGTGGGGCAACCGCCACACCTGGCTGGGCTTCGCCTCCACCACGAGCCGGAGCGCGGACGGACCGCTGACGGACGACTGACGGCCCGCTGACGGACGGACGGCCGACAGTCCGCCTCCCCCTCGCTCTCCCGCGCCCTCCACACCAGCCCCCGTCCCCTCAGAAATTTACCGAACTCACGTACAACCCTTCCGCCCCACCACAGGTCTCCTGATCGCCGACCGCACGGTGAACCCGAGGACAACTCCCGGAGAACGCCCGCGGCCGCACCCCACCGTCTGCGGATGCCCCGCCAGGCATCCCCGCATGCAGCAGGAGACCCGCATGCACAAGCACCACCTGCGACTTGCCCTCGCCACGGCCACCGCGGCCGCGCTGACGGGCGGTCTGCTCACCTTCGCCGCCTCGACGGCGACCGCCGCCGACTCGACCACCGTCCCGCACGCCGACTTCAACGGCGACGGCATCGGGGACGTGGCCTTCTCCGCCGACGGCGGCTACGTCAGCGGCCAGAAGGACGCCGGCCAGCTCGTCGTCCTGTACGGCACCGCCACCGGCGTATCGTCCGCCAAGCGCCACACGATCAGCCAGAACACCACCGGCGCCCCCGGCACCGCCGAGGCCGGGGACCACTTCGGCTACGACACCGCCTTCGCCGACTTCAACCGCGACGGCTACGACGACATCGCCGTGGGCGCCTCCGGCGAGGACGTCGGCAGCGACGCCGACGGCGGTGGTCTGGCCATCCTGTGGGGCTCGGCCGCCGGCATCACCGGCAAGGGCGTCACGATCGCCGACCCGGCCCCGACCGCGCACGACCGCTGGGGCAAGAACCTCGCCGCCGGCGACTTCGACGGCGACGGCAAGGCCGACCTGGCCGTCGGCAGCAACACCGCCACCGTCTACGTCCTCAAGGGCGGCTTCTCCACCTCCGGCACCCCGGGCGGTCGCTACACCATCAAGCCCCCGATCATGGGCGCGGACGCGAACGGCCCGCTGAACCTGAGCGCCGGTGACGTCAACGGCGACGGCCGCACCGACCTGGTCGTCGACGGCTACGAGTACCAGACCGACTACGGCTGGAACGAGAACTCCTACATCCCCGGCGCCTCCAGCGGCCTCGCCATGGCGAACATCCGCACCCTCAAGCCCGGCGTGATCACCGCGATCGGCGACATCAACAACGACGGCTTCGGCGACATCGTCAGCGGCGCCCAGTGGAACGCCACCACCGACGACGGCACCTCCATCCCGAACTCCGCCAAGGGCGGCAAGGTCTGGGTGACGTACGGCACGGTGAACGGCCCCGGCACGGCCACCGGCATCACCCAGGACACCGGCAACGTCCCCGGCGCCTCCGAGACCAACGACTGGTTCGGCTACGAACTCGACCTCGGCGACATCAACGGCGACAGCTTCCTCGACCTCGCCATCGGCGTCGCCGGCGAGAACATCGGCAGCGCGGTGAACACCGGAGCCGTCACCATCCTGTACGGCAATGCGAGCGGCCTGAACACCAGCTCGGGCGCGCAGTCCTTCGCGCAGAGCACCGCGGGCGTCCCCGGCGACGACGAGAACGACGACATGTTCGGCATCGACCTCAAGCTGGACGACGTCACCGGCGACGGCAAGGCCGACCTGATCGCCGGCTCCGCGGAGAACGGCGGCAACGGCGGGGTCACCTACCTGCCCTCCAACGGCTCGAAGATCACTGCCACCGGCTCCCGCACCATCGCCCCGAGCACCTCGGGCGTCTCGACGACGGGCACGCCCTGGTTCGGCGCCAACTTCGCCGACTGAGCCACGTACGAGCCGACTGAGCCACATACGAGCCCACTGAGCCACGTACGAGCCGACTGAGCCACGTACGACTCGATACGACCCACCGGCCGGGTCCGTCCCCCGACGGGCCCGGCCCCCTCCCTGACCGGAGCACCCAGCTTGCGCAAGCGCCCCCTTCTCCTCGCCGCCGCCCTCACCACCGGCCTGCTCACCGCGCTCCCGGCCCCGACGGCGGCCGCCGCCCCCTCCGGACTGGCCGGTGACTTCAACGGCGACGGCTACCGCGACGTCGCCGTCAGCGCCATGTGCACCGACGTCGGCTCCGCGTCCTGCGCCGGCGCCGTCGTCGTGCTGTACGGCTCGTCGTCCGGTGTCTCGGCCACTCGCAAGGCCGTGATCACGCAGAACTCCACCGGGGTGCCCGGCACCGCCGAGTCGGGCGACCTCTTCGGGTCCTCCCTCGCCGCCGCCGACCTCGACCGCGACGGCTACTCCGACCTCGTCGTCGGCTCCTCGGGCGAGAGCATCGGCGACCGGGACGGCATCGGCTCCGGCACCGTCCTGTGGGGCTCGAACTCCGGGCTGTCCGGCGGCAAGGGCCTGCCGCAGCCCTCGACGCTCGCCGAGTGGGGCGGCTTCTCGCACGGCGCCGCGACCGGCGACTTCGACGGCGACGGGGACATGGACGTCACGCTGACGGGACAGAACCACACCCGTATGTACCTGGGCCCCTTCACCCGCACCGGCGGCCCGCTCAGCCACTACGGCGTCGGCGAACTCGGCTCCACCTACGAGGTGATCGCGGGCGACCTGAGCGGCGACGGCGCGGCCGAGCGCGTCTACCCGTTCGGCGTGGACGGCGACTCCGGCGGCGAGATCGACTACTACCGCTGGACCGGCGGCGGCTACAAGTTCACCGAGCTGCCGAACGCGGACGGCTTCGCGGGCTCCATCGCCGACATCAACGGCGACGGCTACGGCGACCTCGTCCTCGGCGACTCCTCGGACCCGGGCCCGGACAAGCCCGGCGGCCACAAGGGCGGCCAGATCACCGTCTGGTACGGCGGCCCGAACGGCCCCGACCCCGCGCAGCAGCCGACCGTCGTCCACCAGGACAGCACGAACGTGCCCGGCTCCGGCGAGACCGACGACGGCTTCGGCAGGGCCCTGAGCACCGGCGACATCAACGGCGACGGGTTCGCCGACGTCGCCGTCGGCGTCCCCGGCGAGGACCTAGGCGCGGCCGGGGAGGCGGGCTCGGTGACCGTGCTGTTCGGCTCGGCGTCCGGGCTGCGGACGTCGGGCTCGAAGTCGTACACGCAGGACACCACCGGCGTGCCCGGCGGCGTCGAGTCCTGGGACCGCTTCGGCTCCGCCGTCGACCTCACCGACATCACCAAGGACGGCAAGGCCGACCTCGTCATCGGCGTCGACGGCGAGAACGGCGCGGGCGGCGTCTGGACCTTGCGCGGCAGCTCCACGGGCCTGACCACGACCGGCGCCCAGGGGCTGACCGCCGCCGCGGTCAAGGTCGGCAACTACTTCGGCTCGGTGATCGCCCAGTGACGTACCGCCTCCCGGGAAACCGCGTCCGCGTCGTCCTCCTCGCGGCCGCCCTCACCCCGCTCGCGCTCACCCTCTCGGCCCCGGCCGCCCACGCCGCCACGGCCGCCAAGCCGTACGACTTCAACGGCGACGGCCGTATCGACCTCGCGATCGGCGCGCCGGGCGCCACGGTGGGCGGTAAGTCAAAGGCGGGCGCCGTATCCGTGGTCTACGGCAGCACCGGCGGCCTGATGACCGCCACCCGCACGCTGATCACCCAGAACACGGCCGGCGTCCCGGGCTCCGCCGAGGCCGACGACGCCTTCGGAACCGCCGTCGCCTCCGCCGACCTCGACACCGACGGCTACGCGGACCTCCTGATCGGCGCGCCCGGCGAGGACATCGACGGGGACACCAACGACGGCGCGGTCGTCGTCGTCTGGGGCTCCGACTCGGGTCTGTCCGGGGCCCGTTCGGTGCCGAACCCGTTCGACACGGACGTCGACCGCTACGGGCAGGCGCTGGCGGCGGGTGACGTCGAGGCCGACGGCGACCTGGACATCGTGGTCGGCTCCAACGGCCCGGTCGGGCTCAGCTTCGTCAACGGCCCGTTCACCAGGACCAGTTCCTTCCAGGGCGCTTCCGGTTCCGGCTTCCCGGCCCCGTACTCGACGTCGTACGGCATCACGTCCGTGACCGTCGGGCCGGTCACGGCCGCCTGGCACACCAACCTGATCGTGCACGGCCGCAAGAGCGACGGTGACGCGGTCACCCACCTGGTGACCGAGCCGAACATCGGCAACTACACCGACTGGATGCAGGAGTTGCCCGCCGGCTACGTCTCAGCGATCGGCGACATCGACAAGGACGGGTACGCGGACATCGCCATCGGCAACGAGCGCGAGGCCTCCGCCGACCCGGCCGGTGCCAAGGGCGGCAAGGTCACGGTCGTCTACGGCGGCCCGGCCGGCCGGGACACCTCCCGCGCCCCGCTCGTCCTCACCCAGGACACCGCCGGCGTCCCCGGTGCCGCCGAGTCCGGCGACCTCTTCGGCAGCGAGGTCTCCCTCGGGGACGTCAACGGCGACGGCTACGCGGACCTGGCCGTAGGCGCGTCCGGTGAGAACTCCGGGGCCGGCTCGGTGACCGTGCTGTACGGCGCGGCGTCCGGGCTCAGGACCACCGGCGTCCAGTCCTTCACGCAGAACACGGCCGGCGTGCCCGGCGCCTCCGAGGCGAACGACCGCTTCGGCGCCCGCGTCCTGCTCGCCGACCACTCCGGCGACCGCCGCGCCGAGCTCACCGTCTCCGCGACCGGCGAGAACGGCGACGGCGCCGTCTGGTCGCTGCGCGGCGCGGCGAGCGGTGTGACGACGGGCGGGGCGATGAGCTTCGGCCCCGGCACGACGGGCGTGTCCACGGCGGGCAGCCCCGGCTACGGCACGGCCCTCAACTCCTGATCTCCGGCATTCCGAAGGGACTTCACCTTGCGCAAGCGCACGCTGCTGCTCGCGGCGACCCTCACCACGGGCCTGCTGACCGCCCTCCCGGTCACCAACGCCGCCGCCGCGCCCTCCGGCCTGGCCGGCGACATCAACGGCGACGGCTACCGCGACGCCGTCATCACCGCACCCCTCGCCAAGGTCGCCGGCAAGAGCAACGCCGGCTACGTCGCCGTCGTCTACGGCAGCGCGAGCGGCCTGGACACCGGCAAGCGGCAGATCATCAGCCAGGACACGGCCGGCATCCCCGGCGTCCCGGAGAGCGGCGACTACTTCGGCGATCGGGCCACCACCGGCGACCTGGACGACGACGGCTACACCGACATCGTGGTCGGCGTGCACTCCGAGCGGATCGGCTCGACCGACGACTTCGGCGCCCTGACGGTGCTGTGGGGCGGCGCGACCGGCATCAAGTCCGGCACCGACATCACCACGCTCCCCGAGTACCGCAACGAGCTCGGCTGGTCCGTGGCCACCGGCGACTTCGACGGCGACGGCGACACCGACCTCGCGGCGGCGAACAACGCCTCCCCGGGGCTGAACGTCTTCGACGGCCCCATCACCCGCACCGGCAGGGCGGAGGGACTCGGCGGCATCGACACCTCCGAGGAGACCGGCATCAACACCGACCAGATCGTCGCGGGTGACGTCACCGGCGACGGCAAGTCGGACCTGCTGGTCATGGGCCAGGAGGAGATCAGCGGCGGCTACCGCACCCGCAGCGTCCTGTACAAGGGAACGGCGATCGACCTCACGCCCTCGATCAAGGTCGCGGGCGGCTACGCGGCGGTCATCGCGGACGTGAACAAGGACGGCTACGGCGACATCGTCACCGGCAACTTCATGGAGAAGTCGACGGACGAGCCCAACGGCGGCTCCGGCGGCGCGGTGACCGTGACGTACGGCGCCGCGAGCGGCCTGAGCACCCGCACCCCTGTCCGCTTCACCCAGGACACCACCGGGGTGCCGGGCGCGTCCGAGCGGAACGACGCCTTCGGCTGGAGCCTCGACGCCGGTGACACCAACGGCGACGGCTACGCCGACATCGCGGTCGGCGTCGCCAACGAGGACCTGAGCGGGAAGACGGACGCCGGTTCGGTCGTGATCCTGCGCGGCTCCGCCTCCGGCCTGACCGGCACCGGTTCCAAGGCGTTCTCGCAGGACACCAGCGGAGTGCCGGGCACCGCCGAGTCGTACGACTACTTCGGTCACTCCGTCCTGCTCACCGACGTCAGCAAGGACGGCCGCGCCGAGCTGATCACCGGCGCCCGCGGCGAGAACGACGGAGCGAGCTCCGCCTGGGCCCTGCGCGGCAGCTCCTCCGGCATCACCGCCACCGGCGCGAAGTCCTTCGGCAGCACGACGCTGGGCGGACCGTCGGGCCTCACCTACTTCGGTGACGTACTGGCGGGCTGACCCGCCTGCCCGCCCACCCGCGCGGACACACGGACGCGCGGGTGGCGGGCGCCCCCCACCTCACCCATACCATCGCGGGAGGAACCCCACATGCTCCGGCACCACCACAACAGCAACCGCAACCGCAACCGCCTCCACTCCCTGGCCCTCGCCACGGCCACCGTCGCCGCCACCCTCACGGCCGCCCCGCTGCTCACCGCGGCCCCGGCCGCAGCGGCCCCCGCCAAGTACGCCGACGACTTCAACGGCGACGGCTACCGCGACCTCGCCACCGCCGCGCCGTACACCCCGGTCGGCGGCAAGACCGACGCGGGCGCGGTCGTCGTCAACTACGGCTCCGCGAACGGCATCAGCGCGGCCCGGCGCACGGTCATCACCCAGAACACGGCCGGCATCCCCGGCACCGCGGAGCAGGACGACGAGTTCGGCCAGGCCCTCGCCTCCGGCGACCTGAACCGGGACGGATACGCCGACCTCGTGATCGGCGCCGAAGGCGAGAACGCCGACGCCGGCGCCGTCGTGATCGTCTGGGGCGGCAGGAGCGGACTCTCCGGCGGCCAGGTCGTCCCCGACCCGGCCCCCTCGACCCATGACGAGTACGGCATGTCCCTGGCCGTCGGCGACTTCAGCGGGGACGGCAAGGCCGACCTCGCCGTCGGCAGCACCGGCAGCGACATCTGGATCCACCAGGGCGGCTTCCTCAAGGCCTCCGGCGCCGCGTCCCGCTACAAGCTCGCCACCGACCTGTACGCCGGCATCATCTACGGCGCCCAGGGCCTCGCCGCCGGTGACGTGAACGGCGACGGCATCGCCGACCTGATCATCAGCGGCACCCAGGCGGAGACGTACGACAGCGGCACCTTCGTCTACCTGGGCTCCGCCTCCGGCCTCACCCGCCAGACACTCCTCAAGAACGGCGCCTACGAGCGCGCGGCGGTCGGCGACCTCAACGGCGACGGCTACGCCGACATCGTCGCGTCGACGTTCGGCGACGACGGCGTGACCAGCCTCGGCGGCATTCTGCGCGCCTACCTCGGCAGCGCAACCGGCGTCCGCACCCAGCCGCAGGCCACGATCACCCAGGACACCCCCGGCGTCCCGGGCTCGGACGAGGAAGGCGACTGGTTCGGCAACGCCCTCTCCCTCGCCGACATCAACCGCGACGGCTACGCGGACCTGGCCGTCGGCACGATCCACGAGACCATCGGCACCGCCAAGATCGCCGGCGCCGTCACCGTGCTGCGTGGCTCGGCCGCCGGTCTGACCGCCACCGGCGCCCAGACCTTCACCCAGAACACCGCCGGCGTCCCCGGCACCGCCGAGTCCGCCGACCGTTTCGGCGCCTCGGTACGCCTGTCCGACCTCAACGGCGACGGCCGGGCCGACCTGTCCGTCGGCGCGGACGGCGAGAACCACCCGGCGGGCTCGATCTACAGCCTGCGCGGCTCCGCCACGGGCGTGACCACCACGAACGTGACCAGCTTCGGACCGGGCTCACTGGGCCTGCCGTCGGGGTACCTGCGGCTGGGCCAGGTCATGCTGGGCTGACGTGCCGTCCCGGGGGGCGTCCCCCGTACGGCGGAACCCTGACCGACCACCCGGAGGGGGGCCATCGCGCCCCCTAAGGGATGTCACAGGTCGGCCGCAAAGCCGGGCCCGAACCGCAGGGCCCGGCACGCGAATCTCCGGGACCAGGTACGTTCGAAGACGTGGCTGGATTCAGGATCGGACGGGGCAGCCGGAACAACGGCACCCCGCAAACGCGACCGCAACAACCTCCGCACGGGCAGCAGGCGCCCCAGGGACCGTCGTACGGCTATCCCCCGCCGCCGCAGCAGCCGTACGGCGGCTCGGGCGGCGGCGCGGGCGGCTGGCCGCAGGCCAACGGCGGCGGTGGCTACGGCGGTTACGGTCCCGGCGGTCAGCGCGGGACCGGCGGCCCCGGCGGTCACGGCGAGCCGGAGTACTTCGGTGACGGCGGCTACCCGCAGGGCCCGGGCGCCCCGGACCCGTACGCGGCCAACAACCCGGGCCACACCCAGGCGTTCTCGGTCGGCGAGGACCCCTACACCCAGGGCGAGACCTACCACGCGGGCTCCGCCCCGGCCGGCCCGATCGGCCCCCGCCTGCACTGGAAGGCCCTGCTGCGCGGGATCGTCCTCTCCCCCGGGCAGACCTTCCTCCAGATGCGGGACTACTCGATGTGGGGCACCGCCCTGATCGTGACGTTCCTCTACGGCCTGCTCGCCGTCTTCGGCTTCGACGGCGCGCGCGAGGACGCGATCAACGCGACCCTCGCCAACGCGGTCCCGATCGTCCTGACGACGGCGATCGCGCTGGTCCTGTCGGCCTTCGTGCTGGGCGTGGTCACCCACACCCTGGCCCGCCAGCTCGGCGGCGACGGCGCCTGGCAGCCCACGGTCGGCCTCTCCATGCTGATCATGTCCCTCACGGACGCCCCCCGCCTGGTCTTCGCCATGTTCGCCGGCGGCGACGCGACCTTCGTCCAGGCCCTCGGCTGGGCGACCTGGGTGGCCGCGGGCGCCCTCCTCACCCTGATGGTCTCCAAGTCCCACGACCTCCCGTGGCCGAAGGCCCTGGGCGCGAGCGCGATCCAGCTGATCGCACTGCTGTCGATCGTGAAGCTGGGCACGTTCTAGGACGGCCCCGCAGCACAGAAACGGCGAAGGGCCCCGGCGCAGTCAGCCGGGGCCCTTGTTCTCTGTTCGCCTGTCGGACGTACGCCGTCCCGCCGTCCCACCGTCCCGCCCCACTCAGGCGTCGAGCACCTGCCCGGCCCGCCGGACGACGGGCGGCTCGACACTCCACGGGAAGTTGATCCACTCATCGGTGCGCTTCCACACGTACTCGCACTTCACGAGGGAGTGGGACTTCTCATAGACCACGGCGGACCGCACCTCGGCGACATGCTCGACGCAGAAGTCGTGGACGAGCTTCAGCGTCTTGCCGGTGTCGGCGACGTCATCGGCGATCAGCACCTTCTTGTCGGTGAAGTCGATCGCGTTGGGGACGGGCGCCAGCATCACAGGCATCTCCAGCGTCGTCCCCACACCCGTGTAGAACTCCACATTCACCAGGTGGAGGTTCTTGCAGTCGAGCGCGTAGGCGAGCCCACCGGCGACGAAGACCCCGCCCCGGGCGATGCTGAGCACGATGTCCGGCTCGTAGCCGTCGTCGGCGATGGTCTGCGCGAGCTCACGGACGGCGACACCGAACCGCTCGTAGGTCAGGTTCTCGCGTGCTTGGCTGTCGCTCACACCTGCGTCCGATGGAAGTTCTGGAAGGACCGGGAGGCGGTGGGCCCGCGCTGCCCCTGGTACCGGGATCCGTACCGCTCGCTCCCGTACGGGAACTCGGCGGGTGAGCTGAGCCGGAACATGCACAGCTGGCCGATCTTCATGCCGGGCCAGAGCTTGATGGGGAGCGTGGCGAGGTTGGACAGCTCAAGGGTGACGTGCCCGCTGAAGCCGGGGTCGATGAACCCGGCGGTGGAGTGCGTGACGAGCCCGAGCCGCCCGAGCGAGCTCTTCCCCTCAAGCCGCGACGCAAGATCATCGGGCAGCGTGATGACCTCGTACGTGGAGGCGAGCACGAACTCCCCGGGATGCAGAATGAACGGCTCATCACCCTCGGGCTCGACGAGCCGCGTGAGATCCGCCTGCTCGACCGAGGGGTCGATGTGCGGGTACCGGTGGTTCTCGAACACCCGGAAGTACCGGTCCAGCCGTACGTCGATGCTGGACGGCTGCACCATGGTCTGGTCGTAGGGATCGATCCGTACCCGCCCGGCGTCGATCTCGGCCCGGATGTCCTTGTCTGAGAGAAGCACGCCCCGAGGATACGCAAGGCGCGCGGAACGACGACAATCGCGCCGCCCGCGCGCCAGGCTGTCACTGCTGGTGCTGCTTCCGCTTCCGCTCCGCTACCGCTTCTCCAGCTGCACCGGCACCACACTGCGGAGCCGGGCACAGCGGGGACATCGGACGAGCCGTCCGGGGCCGAGGCGATCGGCCTGCTGCATCGGGAACGAAGCGGTACTGAACACGTGCCCATCGGCACAACGGACGACGGTGCGCTCCATCAAGTCCTAGAGTCCCTTCCCCAAGAGCCGCGTCTGGCTGCTGCCCGCCTGACGACGAGAGGCCACATTACGGGATCAAAGGGACGGCCCTCCAGGCGGCACTCCGACCCCGCCCGGCCCCTCTCCCACCCCTCCACCGTACGCCCCAACTCCGGTACCCCGCACCGGGATCCCACCCCTGAAACACACTCAGGGCCCCACGGCGTCAGCGCCGGGGGCCAGTGATGGGGTACAGTGACCAGGCGATCGGACACCGCCTCCGGATGATCTCGAATCCTCTGGAAACGGGCGTCTTACGCGGGTGTAGTTTAATGGTAGAACATCAGCTTCCCAAGCTGAGAGCGCGAGTTCGATTCTCGTCACCCGCTCCATGTGAAACCCCCAGGCCAGAGGCCCGGGGGTTCTTTGTTGTCTAGACCGGTGGGCGGGGCGCGCACCACAACCCCACCATAAGAGCCTGGCTAGCTGCGAGTGGGCTTCTTCTTGTGGTGCGCCCGGTCGTCCTTGTGGTGCTTCGCACGCTCAGTGCGGACCAGGTCGTCGAGCCCGGCCGCGATGTCGCGCTGCCGCTCCTCGTCGGAATGCTGATAGATCAGCGCGGGCCAGCACCTTGGCCTGGTCTGCCTCGTGCTGCAGGCGCTGGCGGTCCAGGACACGGCTGCCTGGGCGGCAAGGACGCGGCGGTCCTCGGCGGGTAGGACGCGGCCCCTGAGCGCGAGCGCCATATGGTCGCCGACCGGCACGTCCACATCCGCGGCCTCGGGACGTTCCACGGCCGGTCTCGGGCCCACATGCCCGCGCAGATCCAGGGCGCGACCTCGCTCTCGCGGCCGACCGACGGCACCCGTGCGCCGTCGACTTCGCCCACCTTGACGAGGTGGAGACCCTGGCGAACCACGTCGTACTGGAACACCCGCACCTCGACGACCTGGTCAACGACACCGGGATGGCCGCCCCCGAACGGCACACCGTCACCGCCGACGGCAACGAGATCACCTTCCAGGTCAACTTCCTCGCCCACTACTTCCTCACGTGCCTGTTGGAGCCGGCGCTGACCAGCGACCCGGGCGGCCGCGTGGTCAACGTGTCGTCGTCGCTGCACCGCACGGCGTCGATCTCGTGGGCCGACCCGAACCGGGCCCACCGCTCCTCCCGGCTCGCCGCCTACACCCAGTCCCAACTGGCCCTGACCGTGTTCGCGTCCGACCCGCGTGTGACCGTGGCGTCTTCCACCCGGACGTCTGCGACACGGCGTTGGTCCCCCTGTACGCCCACGAGGGCGTCACGCCGGCCGAGGGCGCCGTGCGCATCGACCCGACCCCCGCCGTGGAGTTGACACGCATGTCGAAGCGCGCACGCAAGAAGAAGGCCAACCACGGCAGAAGGGCCGCGCCGAGGACGACGACGAGCGCGAAGGCCAGGACGACAGCGCGGGCGGGGTGGACGACCAGCCGCGACCACCACGCCGGAGTCATACCCACGGCCAACACTTACCTCCCGATACCCCGAAGCCACACCTCGGCGACGCCCGCCCCGCGCGAGGGCCGGTGATCGTCGCGGTGCTGACAGCATCCCTGCCGGGAGGGGCACATGGAACGCGGCACGGCGTCAAGAAAGCGTCGAAGATCGCAACGAGCCCCAGTTAAAGGTGGCCGCTCGACCGCACGTTCAGTGTCGCACCACCCCCCACATGAAGCGAATGGTGCTATCGTCAATAGCATCATGCTGCTGAGACTGGATGTCGCAGACAATCGCCCCCTGCACGAGCAGGTGGCGGGCGCGATCCGGCGCGCCATCGCCGAGGGAGAGTGCGGTCCGGGGGACCGACTGCCCCCGGCGCGTGACCTTTCACAGGCATTGGGCGTCAACGCCAACACCGTGCTGCGCGGCCTCAGGACGCTGCGCGAAGAGGGCGTGCTGGAGTTCCGGCGCGGCCGAGGTGTGACAGTGGCAGACGGGGCGGACCAGCGCTCCGTACTGCTGGATCGCGTGGGCGATCTGGTGGCCGATGCGGCACGCCTCGGTTACAGCAAGACCGACCTCATAGAGATGATCAGGGGGATTCCGTGAAGTACTCGGGCCGCGGCGGCGGGACCACGTGGGGCCTTGTCGGGTGGTGCGCCGGGATTCTGCTGTTGCTGGCGGGCATGCCTCTGGCCGCGAGCGGACGGTTGCCGGAGAGGCTGGCCACACACTGGAGCGGAGCGGGGGAACCCGACAGTTCCATGCCGCTGTGGGCGGCAGCGGTCTTCCCGGCTGCGATCTGGGCGGTGCTGGTTGTGGGAGTGGCGTTCGGGTTGCGGCGCACAGGCCCGGAGTCCGCAGGAGCGATACGCGGATGGACGGGCGTCACGCTGGCGGCCGGGGGCGTCTTCCTGGTCGGCGGGCAGGCGTCGGTCGTACGGGCGAACCTGGACCAGTCCGACTGGCACGAGGCCGGTTCGGTGACGGGCTGGGTCGTGGCGACCGTCGTAACCGCGGCCACGGCAGGTGCGCTTGCCTGGCTCGCAACCCGTCACGGGCCCGCGACGCAACACCAGGCGACGGACGGCCCGAGGATGAACATCCCTGAAGGCCAGCGAGTGGTGTGGCTCTCCCGCACATCCAATCCGTGGCTTCAGATGACCTCCGCCGTCACGGGGCTGGTGGCCCTGGCCGCTGTCGTGGCCGCAGTAGGGGGGCTGGCGGGTCCGCTTCCGGCGCTGATCCTGATGGCACCGTTCGCGCTCGCCTCGGTCCTGGTCCTCGGCTGCGCCTCGGTGCAGGCGCGGGTCAGCGAGGAGGGGCTAAATGTGTCCTTCGGCCCGCTGGGGTGGCCGGCGCGAAGCTGGGCCGTCCAGGACATCGAATCGGCCCGCGTCGAGGAACGCACACCGGCGCAGGTGGGGGGATGGGGGTACCGACTGAGCGGGCTGGGGACCACCGTGATGCTGCGCCGCGGCGAGTGCCTCGCCATCCGCGCCAAGGGCAAGGACTTCGCCGTAAGCGTCGACGACGCCGAACGGGGCGCCGCTCTTCTGAACTCCTTGGGTGCAAAGTCCCCGAGGTGAGAAGTCGGTCCTGGCCCGAGTTTCCCCCGGCGCGGGCCAGGACCGACTCCGACGGAAAGCGATAAGCCGCCGTTCGCATTCCGTCAAGAATTCAATAAAGGGACGTGGGTTTAGCCGCTGGAAACCGGCAGGCAGAACCTATTCCCTCCATGTGACGTCGGCCACTTTGATTCGACTCCCTCTTTTTCATGTGCAATGATCTTCGACGACATAACGCGCCGGGGGGAGCGTGGTGACCACACGCCTATCATCCCTCGAAGCGGTCCATGAAAACGAGGGGAACGAATTGAATATCAAGCAGCGCGGCATTTTGGCTGTAGCCGGCGTTACCGCGGCGGCTCTCTGTGTGGCTGCAGCACCGACGGCGATCGCGGACACCACCAGCACGTCCGCGAAGCCGGCAGCCGTCGCGCCCGCCGCTTCCGCCAAGACCGACGGTGAGAACGTCTTCCGTGGCCTGTTCTTCGGGCAGGGCAAGGTCGGCGAGAACCTGGCCGAGCTGGACCTCTTCTCAGCCGCGCGCCAGCACATCGGCAACGACTCCCGGGACGAGATCCGCGCGTCCAACGCGGTGATCGATCTGATCAACAAGCGCTCGCCCGGCTTCTTCGCAGACCTGAGCCGGAAGTCGCGAAGCGGCGACCCGCGCCAGGTGGAGAAGGCCGTCACCGCAGCTCAGAACATGCTTCTCGCGGTGGCCAAGACGGACAACTCCGCCACTCCCGTGGAGAAGGGGCAGCGCTGCGGCGTCACTGTGGCCGTTGGTGCCGCGGTCGTCCACGTCGCGGCCGTGGTCACCGCGGCCGGTGCCGTGGTGACGGTCACCGTCGCGGTGGGCGCCAACTTCGTCAAGGGCAAGAACTGGTTCTGGAGCGCGAAGCCGACCAGCGGTGACGGGACGCAGCTGTCGAAGGACGAGGCCGTCGCGCAGGTCACGAAGGCGCTTAAGGCCGCCTAGCAGCGAGCGGGGCGGGGAGGCTGCAGACTCCCCGCCCCTCGACCCGGGCCGCCTTTCAGCGCCCCACGGGGGCAGGAACTCACCAGAACTCACATCATGAAAATAAAACTCCGTCGCTTCTACGAGGTCTTTACGCAAAGCTGTGACGGCACGGTCTCCGTTTCAGTGAAAGCGGTGGCCGCTGTTTGTGTTGCCTGGGTCATCGTCATTGCATACGTCGCTCAGGAACAGCTGCCGAAGAACGTCATCTCGCTGCCCGCGCAGAAGAAGGTGAAGTACACGGTCGTCAATCTGGCTCCGCAGGGCTGGGCATTCTTCACCAAGTCGCCGCGGGACAATGAAGTGGTTCCCTTCAAAAAGGCACCGCGGGACTGGCAGCCGCTTGCGCTGACTCCTCATGCCTCACCGCGGAACGCTTTCGGCCTCAACCGAGAATCGCGTGCTCAGGGCGTCGAGATCGCGATGCTGCTCTCCGCCGCGAAGAAGAACGACTGGCGCGAGTGCTCCGACGACCGACAGCGCTGCCTGAAGAGTTTCGGCACGCCCGCCCGGCACGTCGAGAACCGCTCACCGGACCCCACCCTATGTGGAACCGTCGGCCTAGTGCAGGAACGCCCCACCCCATGGGCATGGCGTGACCTGATACCCGAGCCCCACAGCCCCGAACGCGTCATGGTGCTGGAGGTGACGTGCTGATGCGCCGACGCACCATCCCCATACCGTGGGCCGCCGGCTACGGCCTGGCCCGCACACTGCTGGCCCTCGGCACGCTCGGCACGCTGGCGTTCAGCGACGCGGCCACCCTCTTCCGGGAGGTGGCCACGGTCGGCCAGTATCCGCTGTGCCGGGGCGTCACGGCCGGCGGCGCCTTCTGCCTGGTGGAACCCGGCCACTACGACACCATGCGCTTGCTGTGCTGTCTCGTGCTCCTCGTCGCGGCCACCGGCTGGCGGCCCCGCTTCACCGCCGTCCCGCATGCCTACGTGGCCTTCAGCGTCTTCACCGGCATCTCCATCCCCGACGGCGGCGACCAGATCACCTGGGTACTCACCCTGCTGATCGCCGTAGTGGCCCTGGGCGACTCGCGACGCTGGCACTGGCAGCCCAGCTCGCCGCCCGGACGCGACCCCTCCGAGGGACTCGGCGTGCTTGCCCTGCTCGGCATCAGTGCGATCGTCGTGGCGCGGATCCAGGTGGCCGTCCTGTACTTCCAGTCATGTGTGGCCAAGCTCCCGCATGCCGAATGGGCGGACGGAACCGCCCTGTACTACTGGGTCAACAACTATGACTTCGGCGCCCCCGGATGGCTGAGGCCGGCGGTCAACGCCATCGTCCAGAACCCGATGGGCGTGGCTGCGATGACCTGGGGACCGCTCGTCATCGAGATCGCCCTCGCTGCCGCACTCCTGATGCCGCAAAAGGTCCGCTGGATCCTGCTGCCTGCCGGTGTCCTTCTGCACCTGTCCATCGCCGTCGTCATGGGCCTGTGGAGCTTCGCCTTCGCCATGTGGGCCGGCCTGCTCCTCCTCTTGGCCCCCCTCGGCCACGACCCGGACCTCGGACGCATCCTCCGCGCGGTGTCACGACGGACGGACGCGCCAGAGCCCGTGCACGACGAACCCGTCAAGGAACCCTCCCTCGCCTGACGCAAGGAACAGCACCATGCCGTCACACATGTTCAAAACCGTCGCCGTGGCTCTGGCCTCCACCAGCGCCGTCCTGCTGGCCGGCACACCCTCATCCGCTGCAGACGTGTCATGGAACCTCGTCCACGGAACCGCCACGGCTCAGGGAACCCGCACCATCGAGAAGGGTCCTCTGAACTCCACACTCGTCGTCAAAGGCGAGCTGACGAACACTGGGAACGACTGCTACTCCGTGTGGTTCCAGTTCACCCATGACTTCGCGCCCGGCCCCATCATCAAGCACGCGACCAAGTGCGGCCCCGGTTCGGCCCCGATCGACTTCCGCATGACGACCAGGCCGACCACCACCGGCTCCGCCTTCATCTGTAAGGGCGAGACCCGTGAGGACTGCGGGGACCGCAGGAGCATCACCTCCTGGCCCCTTCAGACGTCCGCGCCTCGCACCGGCTGACCTGGTGCCTGGAGCTGGCCGCGCTCGGCTACGTCTGGTCCAAGTCGCTGTTCAACCGCGACCCGAAGTAGCGAGAGAAGCACCGGTCAGCAGCTTGAAGGCCGCTGCGCACAGCTCGTCTCGCCCAAGGCGGCGTACGCCGCCCGTCGGAGCTCTCGGCCATCCGCCGGGCCGGGGCTGCCGCATTGTCGGCTGCAACTCGCGCTGCACCTGCAGCCGTTCGGCCGGCGGCGGCACCGTGGCGGCGTCGCCGAGTCTTCGTATGGCCCCGGACGAAAGCAAGGAGGCGGCGACCCAGGTCAACAGGCGCCTACTGGCCCAGGCATGCGTCATGGCGTTCGCACATCCAGATGACCGACGCCTCCTCGCGGAACCTCTCCGAGGTGTCATGATCACGTCGCATAGTGCCCGGCACGCAGGGGAGAAAACTGTGAACCTGTACTTCGCCATACCCCTCGTCCTGTTGGCGTTGCTCATCGCCGCCTCCGGCGCTGCGGCAGTTACCCGGCGCTGGGTGCTCCCCATGAACCGGGGCCATGTCCGCGCCCCGAAGATCTACGGCTGGGGTCAGCTCGTGGTGGCCTTTGCGCTGTGCTGGCAGCTGGTCTTCGGGCTGATGATCAGCGATTCCGTCGGCCGGCCGACGAGAACGCTGATGGGCAGCGCGATTCTCCTGGCCGGTCTCTGGCTCGGCAAGCTCAAAATCGACGTCAACGGCAGCGTCAGTCACAGCTGGACATCTGAGCTCGGCGTCGAGACCGGCGGCAAGGTGAAGGCTCACTCAACCGTCAAGGGCGACTACGGCATCATGAAGGAGAACGTGTACGGCTACGTCGCGATGCAGTACAGCAACTGCAGGATCGGCGCCAAGGAGTACATGGACGCGTTTGGGCTCCGTACCGCGAGGGCTGGCGCATTCACAGCTGACCCGTGCAGCACGATTGAGCGCCTCGTCGTGATCGTTGGCGCCAGGGCGCGTCTCACCCACCTCAAGGAGTCATCGCATGCGCCGACAAGTTGCCGCGCCGGCACTGCTGGCCCTCCTGCTCTCGGCATGCTCTGCCGGCAAGAGCGACGTCGGCTCTCAGGCCCCGGCGTCTTCATCGCCGAGCGCTACGGCGGCGAACCCCAGCAAGGCCCCCCGAGACCCCCTGGCCCTGCCGGAGAAGCCTGATTTCCTGCTTCCGGTGACCAAGGGCACGGACAGTCGCACATTGCCCGTGTTCACGCCGGCCGAGAAGGTCTACACCATCCACGCCCTCTGCACGGGTAAAGGCACCATGACGATTCAGTACGGGCCCAAGGATTCAGACCCTTCCAAGATCACGTGCGATGACCCGGTCACCGTCGGCCGCGTCTACACCGCACCCGACGAACAGAAGCACCTGTCGGTGAAGGTCAACGGCACCGATGTGCACTGGTCCATGGCCATCCTGTCCGGCACCCACGCCATGTGACGGCCGGACAGGAAAGACGACCTAGAAGCCATACGCTCACCGCTCAGGAGGCTTGATCGGTCGAGCAAGGTTCCTGGCCAGGTGATCCCGCCGTAGTCGAGGACAGAGGCAGGGCCTCTTGGTAGTTAAGGCCTGCGACCCGAGCCGAGCGATACCAGGAGGCCCTGTCGTCTGCGCCCTGCGTGCCCACGCCTGCATGGTCTGGTCACATCCGCTCGTTGCTGTACAGCATCGGAGTACAGCAACCCCAGCCATCGCCAGCACCCAACACCGGCCCCCAGGACCCTTCCCATCGCTCCCATGACCGATCTCTAGAGAGCTACGGATCAGACGGTTGTCCTTATGGAGCGCGCCCGTCACGGCCGCACCACAAACGCACCACATCGAGCGGGGGAACAGCGGGGAATCACGGTGAAAGCAGCCCGGCCCAAGGAGGCTGACCCTGGCCGTTTCGCCCAGGTCAGCAACCGAACCGCCCCCAAATATTCGCAGCTCCCCAAGCTGAGAGCGCGAGTTCGATTCTCGTGACCCGCTCCATGCGAAACCCCCCAGGCCAAGGACCCGGAGGTGCTTTGTTGTCGGGAGAGACACGCGGATTCGTCGCCCTGTCATGGTGTTGGGCCACCGAGCGGACTTCAGGCCCACTCATGCATCACCGTCGCCCGGCCCGCGATTGCGGGATCCTGTGCGACCTGCATCGGAACCAGCCACTCCCCGGCCCGAAACACCGAGCGAACCGACCTCTCGACCGGATCAGGGCTATTCGGTGCCGGTTTCGGCCTTGCGCAGCATCTGGGCCAACAGCAGGGCGCCTCCGGTCGCTGCCCCTACCGCTCCCGCGGCCAGAAAGCCGCGGGAGGAGCGCCAGGACAGCACCGACCACCGCGACTGCGCGGAAAACAAGGATCCCGTACTCAGCCACGACCCGGTCGAGATCAGTGACAGGGAGGAACCGATCGAGCCGACCGATAAGGCACTTCCGATCGAGCCGACCGACAGGGCCGAACCGACGGACCCCACGGACAGCACCGAACCCACGGAGCCGATCGACAACACGGAGTCCTGTGACCACAACGACAGCACCGAACCAGAGGCGTGACGACGAACCGACCGTACGGACAGCTTTGTCATGAGGGCCATCTTGCCCGCTGGTCGTCCTGTCTCGGGGGATTGTGGACCGCCAGGCCGCCGCATTGTCCGATGCGGCGCGGAAGGGCTTCCGCCACGCTCGGCGCGACCGGCGCGACCGGCGCCCGGAGCTGCTTGCCCGCCGACGGGAGTGCGTCGTGTCTGGTCATGACCATGCTGTTACGCTCCCCCCACGCGCGTGGGGGGAGCGGCCGGGGGGCCGGGGGAATGCCAGGGCGTTGTCGTATGTCCCGCCATGCCTTCTTCTTGCCTTTCAGGAGGAACGGTGGCCCGACTCGGCCGACACAGACCCGGACCGGCGCTTGGTTCGCACTCAGCACGAGCACGACTCGGCACACCGGCGGCACGTACCGCGGCCGTCCTGGCGACGGCGCTGACTCTCGGCCTCTCGCTCGCCGCGGTACCGCCTTCGGCGGCAGCCGCTCCGCAGTCGGCCGCCGTGGCAGGGGAGTTCGTACTGCCCGCCGCCCCGCGTGCCGTCCCCAGGGCCACGCAGATCCTCAACGCGGGGACCAGCGGCTTCCTCTGGGCCCAGGAGGGCGACCACGGGCTGCTGTGGACGGACTACGCCACCGGCGCCACGACCGCGCTGGAGCAGCGGCTGGACGTACCGGTCCAGTACGACATCGACAGCGGTTACTTCCAGCAGGCCGCGTCCTTCAAGACCGGCTACTACGGGCGGGGTTCCGACACCGTGGCCCTGTACTCCGAGGAGGACGCGCAGGTCACCCTCCTCAAGGGCGGCAGCACGACGGTCGTGCCGGTGCCCGAGTACCACACCTACCAGGGCACCTTCGGCGACACGGTCCTCACCAGCCACAACGGAACCGGCGCGTACCAGTTGTGGCGCGTTCAGGACGGGGGCGAGGTCACCGAGACGTCCGTGACCGGGCTGCCGGACGGCGCGTACGGCATCCAGGTCGAGGACGGCGACGCGCGGTCCGTCATCGTCAAGTACAGCACCGGCGCGAGCGACGAGGGCTGGGGCCGCTGGGGCATCGTCGATCTCGCCACCGGCGCCTTCAGCGCGCTGCCCGACCGTGACGGCACCTCGGACGGCTACGACACGACCGGCTTCCGGCTCGGTGCCGAGTCCGTGCTGCGGCTGCGCAGCGGTCGCTACAAGGCCGACCTGTACGACCGCGACGACCTGTCCGCCGCACGCCGTACCTTCGAGACGGGCGCTCTCAGCTATCAAGCCGCGTACGGGATCGTCGGCGACAAGCTGCTCGGCGTCAAACCGGTGTCGCCCGGCGACAACAAGTACCGGGGCCAGCCGCTGTTCGCCCTCACGTCCGACGGCACGGACACCGACCTGGCCAAGGTCATGGACCCGGCCGGCCAGCAGATCGTCCAGGCACCGGACGGTTCCGTCCTCGTGGCGGGTGCCGCGCAGTACGTCGAGCAGGGCGACCTCGACTGGGGCGTGTACCGGGTCGCCCGGGCCACGGACGGCTCGGTCACCCGCAGCCGACTGACCGCCGTGCAACCGATGCCCGCGACGGTCCGCGGACTCGCGCTCGGCAGCGGCATCCTCACCACGGCCGACAACAGCACGCTGTACGAACCGAACACGATCCTCGGCGCCTATCGCAGCACCTGGTTCACCACGAGCGGCACCCCGGGCGTCGCCAGGACCACGGTGGACGGACTGGTCAGCGGGCGGGACGGCGACTGCGTCACGGGCGACACCGGGTGCATCCGGATGTTCGCCGACGGCACCGGCCACCACGGCCGCCGGAACGCCACCGAGTCCGGCCTGACCATGCTGCGCGGCAACGGCACGACCACCTGGGGCCCGACCCTCGACACGGGCGACGACACCCCTTACCTCAAGGACCTCTCCGGGCGGTACGCGGTCGTCGACGGCGCCTCGTCGGGCGACCAGTACATCGGCGAGTTCGCCGAGGGTGTGGCGGGCAAGGTCCTGCAGAAGCGCGCCCGGGTCGCGGCAGCCGTCTGGGGCAACACCCTGTGGAGCGGCGCGGCCGCCGGAGGCAAGGTCACGGCCACCCGGCTCCCGTCCGGCACCGCCGTGGAGTCCTTCACCACCCGCAACGGCTGCGCTCCCTCCAGCCTCCAGGCCGTGGGCCGCTGGGTGTACTGGACGTGTGTGGACGCCTGGGGCGATGTCCAGGGCTCGGGCGTCTACGACCGTACGACCAAGCGCACCGCCACCGCACCGGCGAGCAGGGTCCTCCTCGGCGACGGCTATCTGGTCGAGCGCGTCGGCGGCATCCAGTCGAGCAGCGGGCTGAACCTCATCGACCTGCACAACGGACTGCCGTCCAGCGGCGATTACACGGACCTGCCGAGCCACAAGCTCGCCGCCTGGACCGACATCGGCCAGGACAACCTCAGGGTGGGCCTGAACTGGACCGTCGACCGCTTCGGCGGCGGCGTCGCCTACGCCGACCGCGAGCAGCGCGTCCATGTCGTGCCGACCGGCGTCCCGGCATCCGCGCTGACGGCCATCGACTCCACGGTCACCCCCAAGTCCGCGAGCTGGTCCGGCACTTGGTGGCTTTCCAAGCCTGCCGCCGCCTGGAAGGTGACCGTCAAGAACAAGGCGTCCGGCGCCACCGTGCGCACCCTGACCGGCTCGGCCGCCCGGGGTCTCCTGACGGCCACCTGGGACGGCAAGGACTCCGCGGGCCGCCTCGTCACCAACGGCACCTACACCTGGACGCTCTCCGCCCAGCCCGCCGACGGCCAGGGCGCCGCCCTCAGTCTCTCCGGCAGCCTCGCGGTGACCGCCGGCGCGGCGGCACCGCGCGACTACGCGGGTAAGGACGGCGTCGGCGACGTCCTCACCCTCAACTCCTCCGGCGCCCTCACCATCCACCGCGGCACCGGCACGGGCACGCTGGGCAGCAAGGTCTCCGGCACCGGCTGGCCGACCACCGCGAAGTTCGCGCCGTTCGGCGACCTCAGCGGCGACCGGTGCAACGACTTCCTGGTCCGGCTGAGCAGCGGCGCCCTCCGTGCCTATCGCCCGGCCTGCGGTACGGCGCCGACGCCGTCGACGCCGTACACCACCCTCGCCACCTCCGGCTGGACCCAGTACGACGTGCTGACCTCGCCGGGTGACGTGAGCGGGGACGGCCGCCCGGACCTGATCGCGCGCAACACCTCGACCGGCACGGTCTACCTGTACAAGGGGACCAGCACGGGCAAGCTGGCGGCGCGGGTGAAGCTGTACGACAACTGGAAGACGTACAAGAAACTCGTCGGGGCCGGTGACCTGAACGGCGACGGCATCGGGGACCTCCTCGCCCAGGACACGTCGAACAACGTCTACCGGTACGACGGCACCGGCAGCGGCACGTTCAAGGCTCGCGTGAAGCTGTTCTCGAACTGGGGCGCTTCCTACAACGCGGTCGTCGGAGTCGGCGACATCACGGGCGACGGCAAGGCGGACCTCGTCTCGCGCGACACCAGCGGCAACCTGTACCGCAACAGCGGTGACGGCAAGGGATCGTTCGGCGGCCGTACGCAGATCGCGACGGGCTGGCAGGGGTACAAGGCCGTCGTCTGAGGAACATCGACCCACGGCGCCCGCACACCGGGCCCACCCACATCTCTCGCTCTCGGCCCGGCAGTTCGCCCCTCAGACGAACTGCCGGGCTCCGTCCGCCGACGGCACCCGCATCCAGCAGTGGACCGACCGGCAGCCGGGACCGGGTGCCCGTACGAGCGGACAACCACGGTCAACAGCGGTGTCCCCAACTGCCGTGCCGCCTGGAGGGAAAGACGTCTCCGGTGCCCGCCGTGTCCTCTCCCCTCCGGAAGGTCGCCGCCGTCAGCAGTGCGAAGGCCAGGGCGAAGCCGAGCATGGTGAGCACGCCCTGCGGCCAGAAAATGTGACTGTCGACGAATGACCAGCAGGCGGCGAGCAGCACCACGGCACCCGGCAGCACCCGGACCCCGTGCCGCCGGTACAGCACCGCGCATGTCGCGAGACTCGCCGCGGCCAGGGCGTAGACCCCCGCCCGGCCCAGTTCGTCGCCGGTCGCGAACAGCCGCCCGGCTGCCCCGTGCACTCCGTGGTCGACCACCGTGCCCGCCGAGATCCCCGCGACGGCGTCGAGTCCGGAGTAGTACGCCGCGTAGACGAGGCATCCGGCCCAGGCGAGCAGCGTCAGGGCCCCCTCGGCGTCGCGGCGCGGCCTGCCCCACAACGGGACCACCAGACCGAGCGCCAGGAAGGGGAACACCGGCAGCAGAACGATGTGCAGCCCGGCCCAGTCGCCCGCCGTCGCCGCCGTCAGATGCCGGGGATGGACCAGACCGGCAACAGCCAGCAGTAGGGGGGCCGCCGTCACCAGCGCCGTCGTACGCAGAGCACGCAAGGATCGCATCCCGTCACCGTAGGAGGCCGCACCGGCTCCGCCGTGGCCCTGCGCGGAACGCGTAAGACATCCGTAACACCGGCGCGGCCGACTGCTTACGAGAGTCTGACGTGGCCCCCATTCCCCACCTGCCTCACTGCCACCACCGGCCACGCTCGTCCTGTCCGACCTCCACGCGGACGCACAGGCACGACGAGGAATGAAGGAGTGGCACGTGAACATGTACGGCGAGCGCAGTGAGCACCGTCCAAGTCCGAAGGCCGGGGGACGCCGCGGTCACCGGGCACGGTCCAGGACGCGGCGGATCATGATCGGCGGAGGCGCTCTGGCCACCGTCGCGGCCGCCACCGTGGCCGTGTCCCTGGCCTCGGCCGGCCAGTACGGGGCGTCCGGAGCGGGAGCCGATCGTGCCGTCTTCGTGCAGGGCAACGAACTGAACGGCAACACCATCCACGTCTTCGCACGGGACGGCCAGGGCAAGCTGAAACCCGCGGGCAGTTACGCGACGGGCGGCAGGGGCGGCGACCAGGTCGACGCCCCCACGGACTCCCTCGCCTCCCAGGGGTCCCTCGTCTACGACGACGCCTCCGAGATGCTGCTGGCGGTCAACGCGGGCAGCGGCACACTGACCGCCTTCCATGCCGACGGAACGAAGCTTGGCCGTCGTCAAATAATGGACACTGGCGGCGACTTCCCGTCCAGCATCGCGGTGCGCGGCAAAATCGCGTACGTCATGAACGCGGGCGGCAAGGGCAGCGTCCAGGGCTTCCGGATCACCAAGAAGGGGCTCGTGCCGATACGGGGGTCTTTCCGCTCCCTCGGCTTGGCCAACGAGGCCGTACCTCGGTTCGACACCTCGCCCGGCGAGGTCGAGATCACCCCGGACAGCCGCAACCTGGTGATCACCACCAAGGGAAGCAACACCATCGAGGTCTTCCCGCTGAAGAGGAACGGCGTGCCGGCCGTCGCCGAGCCGGTCGTCAACAAGTCTGCCGGCAACGTGCCGTTCGCGATCAGCTTCGACAGGTCCGGCGGGCGGATGCTGGTCGCCGAGGCCGAGAGGTCCACGGTGACCACCTACCAGGTCCGGCAGAACGGCAAGCTGAAGGTCCTTCAGAAGCCGCTTGCGAACGGCCAGGAGGTCCTGTGCTGGCTGGAACGCGCGGGCGACCACTTCTACGGCGGCAACACCGGCAACTCCACCGTCACCGGGTACCGCATGGACAAGCACGGACGGCTCGCCCTCACCAACGAGGTCGGCCTCGCCACCCCGCCCTCCGCGAAATCGCAGGGTGTGATCGACATCGCCGTGACCAAGGACGCGAAGTTCGTCTACGTCCAGAACGCCGCCTCCGGGACGGTCGACGGCTTCCGCGTCGAGAAGAACGGATCCCTCACCAAGGTCACCACCGCCGAGGGCCTGCCCGCGTTCGACGAGTCCGGTATGGAGGGCATCGCCGCGATGTGACACCCCGGGCAGACAGCAGACAGTCGAGAGCACATACACAAAACGGAGGCCCAGGGGACGGCTGCCCTGCCGGGATTCGGTGGGGCACCCGTGCTTCAAGGTCAGCGCGGGCCGTGTGTTCAGACGCCCAGGTGTGCCCCGTCGCCGGCGCCCAGGAGGGGGATCGTGAGCCGGCGTTCGACGGCGGTGGGCAGGGACCACAGCTCGGCACGCCGCCTTCGGTCCTCCGAGCCCTGGCGGGCAGCGCGGCGGATACCGGACACGGCCAGGGACAGGGCGGCCAAGGACACGGCGAACCCGGTCCCGAGGAGTACACCTGCGAGTACGGCGCCGTCCGCCAGGGCGAACGGAAGCGCCACCCCGA
This sequence comes from Streptomyces sp. NPDC111802, assembly GCF_055634335.1. NCBI lineage: Bacteria > Bacillati > Actinomycetota > Actinomycetes > Kitasatosporales > Streptomycetaceae > Streptomyces > Streptomyces sp. NPDC111802. The sequence continues at coordinate 202,488 of NZ_JBVKCZ010000005.1, forward strand.
GGCAGAGCGCGCCGAGACCGCTGAGGACGGAAACCATCCACCACAGTGGCGTGAGCGGGTGCTCGTCGCGCAGGTGGTCGACCATCTGCCGGTCGGTGGGCCGCCGCCCCGGGTGCATTCCGGCGGCGAGGAACAGCTCGGACCGGCCGCGCAGCGCCCACACCGCGTGCACTCCCACCCATGCGACGGGCAGCACGAAGAGCGTCACCAGCACCGAACCCGCCTGGATCGCCCGCGGCACCGACACCGAGCCGGAGGCGTCGGCGACCACGGACGCCACGGCGGCTCCCACGAGTACGGCACCCGCGACGCTCGTGGCCACGAGCCATCGCCGGGCCCCACGCACCCGAGCGCTGAGAGGGAACTCGACCGCGTCCAACGCCTTCTCCAATCGATGACCGCAGGTACTCTACGCAGCCCTCCGAGGAGGATGCGCCCCGTTCCGGGCGCCGGTCGACCACGGCAGGCATCCGTCTACCGAGGGATCAAGGCGACAGATGTCAAAGTCCTGGCACCGATCAGCTGTCGTCGCGCAGTTGCTCGGCGGCTTCCTGGTAAGCCTGGGCGGCACGGGTGAAGTAGTCGAAGAGGGCATCGAGTTGCTCCGGCGTGCAGCCGCCGAGGATCTCGCCGATGCTCTGCCGCGCGGGGGTCATCACCCGATCAAGTTCGAGGGGCTTTCCGACCGGTTCGACGATGATCTTGCGCCGGTCTTCGACATCGGGGACGCGGTGGACGTAGCCCGCCTGCTCCAGCCGGTCGATCAGGCGAGTGGTGGGCCCCGTCGTCAGGCCTGTGCGCTCGGCCAGTTCGCCGGGAGTCATCGCCCCTGACAACTGGAGGATGTTCAGCGCGTAAAGGTCAGTGGCGCCAAGTCCGCACGCTCTGGCACTCGCGTGGCCGTGCAGCATCACGGCACTCAAGTACCGGCGATAGACCTGGCTCGCGTCGGATCGCATGGGCGACGTTGACACAGGCTTCTCCGCTCCCTAATCTCTTCCTCAAGGAAGATAAATCTGCGACGAAGTAACTTCTCCTGTGAAGTTACCACGAGGGGGAACATCATGAGCACCGCCACCGTCGCACCACCCGAGCCGACTATCACCCCCACCCCGCCCCGCCGCTCCCGCCGCCGTACCGTCAAACGGGTCCTGGGCGCGACCGCGCTGGCCCTGACCGTCGCCGCCGGATCCGCCTACCTGTGGCTGGACGCCACCTCCGACATACACAACCTCGGCCAGAGCGACTGCACCCTGGTGACCTCGGACATCACCCCGACCTCCGCCGGAGCCGCGACGGCCGACGACCACCGGGCGGTCTGCGACGTACTGCGCTCGATGACCGACGCCTGGGGCCGCGGCGACGCCACCGCGTACGGCGAGCACTTCACCCCCAACGCCACCTACACCACCTACGTCGGAACCCACTACCAGGGCCGCAAGGACATCACCGCGGCCCATCGCGCCCTGTTCGACGGCTTTCTCAAGAACACCAGGCTCGCCGACTCCTTCCTCGGCATCCGCTTCTACGGCCCCGACACGGCGATCGTCACCACCCGCGGCGACACGTACACCGGCACGCCCAAGAAGGCCGGCGAACTGTCCAAGACGCAGACCTACACGCTGATCCGCCAGAGCGGCCGCGACTGGCGAATCGCCGCCTTCCACAACACCAAGCGCCAGTCCGTCATGGAGCGCATCTCGTTCCTGTGGGACCCGTCCACCAAGCCGGAGGCCGAGAAGTGATGACCGACACCACCCACCTCGCACGCGAAACGGACGTCCACGCCATCCGCGCTCTCCTGGAGGAAAGCCGCGCGGCCTGGAACCACGGCGACGGCCCCGCGTACGGCCGGTGCTTCACGCACGACGCGTCCGACGTGACCTTCGCCGGCACCGTCTATCGCGGCGGGAGCGAGATCGGCCGCGCCCATCAGGCCCTGTTCGACGGGTTCCTCAAGGGCACCGAACTGACCGTCGAGATCAACGACATCCGTTTCTACGGCGCCGACACCGCGGTCGTCACCACCTGCGGCGACGTCGGCAAACGCAGGCCGAAGCGCCTGGGCAAGCTCGCCACTTACACGGTCGTCCGCGAGTCCGACGGCCGCTGGCGGATCGCCGCCGTCCAGAAGACGCAGCGCAGGTGTCTGATGGAAGCCGTCTCGTTCCGACTCCAGCCCGCCACGCGACCTGCCTCGCACTGACACCATTCAAGCGCTGAGCCTGATGGCGCCGTTCGCCCTCGCTTCGGTTCTCGTCCTGGGCTGCGCCTCAGTGCAGGCACGGGTCAGCGACGAAGGGCTGAAAGTATCCTTCGGGCCGTTCGGCCGACCGGAGCGGCGCTGGGCTGTCCGGGACATCGAATCGGCCCGCGTCGAGCAGCGCACACCGGCGCAAGTGGGCGGCTGGGGCTACCGGCTGAGCGGGATGGGCACCACCGTCATGCTGCGTCACGGCGAGTGCCTCGTCATCCGTGCCACGGGCAAGGACTTCGCCGTAAGCCTCCTGTTGGCGCCCCTAGGCCACGACCCAGACCTGGGACACATCCTCCGCGCTCTGTCCCGACGTACTCGGACGACAGAGCCTGCGCGCGACGAGCCCGTCACGGAACCTTCCCTCGCTTGAGGAAAGGAACGGCAACATGCCGTCACATGTTCACACAATGGGAAAGGGTCCTTTGAACTCCACATTGGTAGTCAAAGGCGACGGCGGCTGCCGGGGCACTGGTCTGATCATCCCTCACCACCGTGACCCCGGCGGGGCCGAACTCCCGAGCTGGAAAGAAGAACACAACGCCTCGCACCGCAAGGTCAGGGCCCGTGTCGAGCACGCCTTCGCCCGGATGAAGAGCTGGAAGATCCTCCGGGATTGCTGCTTGAAAGGCGACGGCGTTCACCATGCCATGCTCGGCATCGTCCGCCTCCACCACCTCACCATCACCGGCTGAACCGGGCCCGCCTCGAATCCGCTCTGTGGTCACGGACGTTCTCCTGGAGCCATGAGCAACTCCTCAAGGTGCGCTCCTGGTTCGTGGAGTCGCGGCGCGGCACGGCCATGTGGGAGCCGGACATCCCGGAGGACGCGGACCCGGACGTGCGCCGGGTGCTGCTGTGCATCGCAAAGCTGCGCACCATCCTCAAGGGCTGCGAGCAGAAGAACTGGCCGTTCGTCGAGGCCGAGTACCAGTGGGCCCTGCTGGCCCCCCTGCTGCCGTTCGCCCGCTACCGCCACCACGAGGACCAGGTGAACCGGCACCTGCCCTTCCTGCTGGCGGCGGATATCGCCGATGTGCTGGTGGAGCATGCCGAAGGCGCGGCCTCCGGCAGCTAGCGTCACCCGGCCGCTGATCAACGCCTGCCGCACCACGAGGTGATCTGAAAGAAGTTCCCGGCTCAAGGCAACCCTTTGCGTGGGCTGTGACCACAAGGAGTCGGATCCGGCCCTTCGGGTGGCTGAATCCCCCTTTCCTCCGGTGAACGGCATGCAAGGAGAACACCTCCCCATGAACAACCCCACGAACGGCGGGCGCCGCGGGCGTCATCGCCGTCGCTGGACCGCGACCGGTCTGCTGCTCGGTGTGCCCGCCATCGTCGTGCCGTACCTCCTCTTCACGCAGGAGGACTCGCAGGCCGCGACGGTCGACGGCAATGCCTACTACCGGCTGGTTTCCGTGCGCAGCGGCAAGGTGCTGGACGTCAACGGCTTCTCCACCGCCGACGGCACCCGCATCCAGCAGTGGACCGACCAGAGCACCGCCAACCAGCAGTGGAAGCTGAAGCCCACCGGGGACGGCTACTACGAGCTGGTGAACCGCAACAGCGGCAAAGTGCTGGGCATAGCGGGCGGTTCGACCGCCCAGGCGGCTGCCGCTGAGCAGCAGACCGACAGCTCCGCCACCTCCCAGGAGTGGCGGATCGACGATGTGAGCGGTTCCGACGCCGTCACCTTCACCTCCCGTAAGAGCGGCCAGGTCCTGGACGTCCTGGGAGGCTCCACGGCCGAGGGCGCGGCAGTCGTCCAGTATCCCGCCAAGGGCAGCACCAACCAGCAGTGGAAGCTGGTGAAGACCGGCGGGACCCAGCCGTCCGGGACCGGAGCCGCGCAGACCACGGCCGCGGCCGGACCGTATGCGTGGAAGAACGCCCAGGTGGTGGGCGGCGGTTACGTCACCGGGCTGGTGTTCAACCCGCGGGAGAAGGGCCTGCTGTACTCGCGCACCGACATGGGCGGCGCCTACCGCTGGGACGTCGCGGCCGAGCAGTGGATCCCGCTGACCGACTGGGCCGGCGAGAAGGACTGGAACCTGCTGGGCATCGATTCGGTGGCCACCGATCCCGTCGACCCCGACCGGCTCTATCTCGCGGCGGGCACCTACACCAACGACTGGGCGGGCAACGGCGCGATCCTGCGCTCCACCGACCGGGGCCGTACCTTCAAGCGCACCAATCTGCCCTTCAAGCTGGGCGCCAACGAGGACGGCCGCGGGGCGGGCGAGCGGCTGGTGATCAACCCCGCGGACAACGGCACCCTGCTGCTGGGCACCCGTAAGAACGGCCTGTGGCGCAGCACCGACCACGGCGTGACATGGAGTCAGGTCTCTTCGTTCCCGGTCAAGGACGGGGCGAGCAGCGGCGCGGGCATCTCCTTCGTGACGTACGGCCCGGTCGGAAGCAAGACGGTCTATGTCGGCGTCGCCGACAGGTCCACCTCCCTGTACCGCTCCACCGGCGGCGGCAGCACCTGGCAGGCCGTCTCCGGGCAGCCCACCGGCCAGATGCCGCAGCACGGCGTGCTCTCCGGTGACGGCTCGCTGTATCTGACGTACACCAACGTCGTCGGACCCAACGGCGTGACCGCGGGTTCGGTGTGGAAGTACACGCCGGCCGGCGGGGCGTGGAAGAACGTCTCGCCGTCCCAGGGCAGTTACGGGTTCTCCGGTCTGGCCGTCGTCCCGCGGAAGCCGTCCACGGTGATGGTCACCACCCTCGACCGCTGGTGGCCCGAGGACGAGATCTACCGGAGCACCGACGGCGGCGCGAACTGGAAGGCACTGTCCTCGAAGTCGGAGCGGGACGCCTCCGCCGCTCCTTACGTCGGTACCGGCGTCGGGCACTGGATGACCGCCCTGGCCATCGACCCCTTCGACTCCGGGCACGTGCTGTACGGCACCGGCAGCGGTATCTGGCGCAGCAAGGACGCGGGCGCCACCGACAGCGGTGGCACCAGTCACTGGACCGTGGGGGCCCGAGGGCTGGAGGAGACCGCGGTGCAGGACGCGGTCGCCCCGCCCGGCGGTGCCACCGTCATCTCCTCCATGGGTGACCTCGGCGGTTTCCACTACAGCTCCTCCAGCTCCCTGACCAGGGTGCCTTCCGGGCGGCTGAAGAACCCGATGATGATCACCAGCACCGACATCGACTTCGCCCAGTCCAACCCGTCGGTGATGGTCCGCGTCGGCCGTGGCGGCGATCAGGACGGCGCCTACTCCACCGACGGCGGCAGCAGCTGGAGCGGCTTCAAGGCTGAGCCGGTGGGCAGCGCCGACAGTGGCCATGTCGCGCTCGCGGCGGACGGCTCCGCCATCGTCTGGACCGAGGAAGGGCAGGCCCCCTACCGCTCGACCGACAAGGGGGCGAGCTGGTCGAAGGTCAGCGGCCTGGGCACCGGCGCGGTGGTCGTCGCCGACCGCTCCTCGGCCAGGACCTTCTACTCACTGTCCGGCGGCACGCTCTACGCCAGCACCGACGGCGGCGCGACCTTCACCGCCCGCGCCACCAACCTGCCCTCCGGCCGGCTCACGGCCGTCCCCGGCATCGCCGGGGATCTGTGGATCGCCGACGGTGGCAAGGGGCTGTTGCACTCCACCGACGGCGGCCGCACCTTCACCACGCTCGGGACGGTGAAGTCCGCCTCCGCCCTCGGCTTCGGCAAGGCCGCGCCGGGCGCCTCTTACCAGGCCCTGTACCTGATCGGCACCGTCAAGGACGTCACCGGAGTCTTCCGCTCCACCGACAAGGGCGCCACCTGGCTCCGCGTCAACGACGACGCCCACCAGTGGGGCAGCATCGGCGGCACCGGCGTCATCACCGGCGACCCCGACACCTACGGCCGCGTCTACGTCGGCACCAACGGACGCGGCCTCCAGTACGGCGACCCGTCCTGACCCAGGCGCCCGAGCGGGGCCGCAGGCACAACGGCCTGCGGCCCCGGCATCAAGCGGTGCGGTTCTCCCGCGCGGCTGTGCGCAGCGCTGCGACGACGGCCGTGGTCGTCGGGTTCGCGGTCTCGGTGCGACGTGTCGCGGCGAACAGCAGGCGCAGGATCGGGCGATCCTCGATGGATGCCGTGCGGATTCCGGGTGTGGTCGGGTCGATGGCCGTCCGGGGGACGAGCGCGGTGGCGAGGCCGGCCCGTGCGAGGGCGAGCTGGGCGGCGATGTCGGCGGTGATGTAGCGCGTCGTGGGTGTGAAGCCGGCCTGGTGGCAGGCATGCAGGATGGCCTGTCCGCAGTCGGTGGTCGGCGGCGGCACGGCGAGGCTGTGCGCTGCCAGTTCTCGCAGGGTGACGGGCCGCTCGTCGCCGTACGAGAACTGGTCGGCCGCAGTGACGACGAGCAACGGATCGTCGAGCAACGGGGATACCTCGATGCCCTGGGGTGTGGCATCGGGCAGGTGGTGATACCGCTGCCCCAGCACCACATCGACGGTGCCGAGCGTGAGTTCCCGCAATTGCGCCTGGTCGGTGACGAGACAGGTCACGGTGAGCTGCGGGTGGTCCGATCCCAGCGCGGTCAGTGCGGGGGCCACGATCCGGGCGACGGTCGAGGGCAACGCGGCGAGGGTGACGGTGGCGCCGACCGTGCCCTTGACCGCCGCCACGGCGCTCTCGGCCTCCTGTACGGCGGCGAGGATCCGGTCGGCGTGTTCGAGGAGCACCCGGCCCGCCTCCGTCAGTGCCACGGTTCGCCCGTCGGGGCGCAGCAGCTCGACTCCCACATCGCGCCGCAGCGCGGACAGCTGCTGGGACACGGCACCGGCGGACAGCGCCAGCGACTGGGCGGCCGCGGCGATGGAGCCGCGGGCAGCGACGGTCTTGAGCATGTGCAGACGGCGGACATCCAGCATGACTCGATAGATTACCTAAAGGGTTTCATCAGAAATCATCCCCTTGACCTATTGAGTCATGGTGAGCGACCTTCAGCGCATGGAGATCTTCGACTGCATCGCTGCGGTTGCCCGGCCCATCCACGACTTCGGTGATGAGTTCATGTCCGACGAGGCGACCGCCGCCGTGGGTCTGCGTGCCGGGTTCTCCCCAGGGCGCGGCTTCTACTGCCGCGGCCGGTTCGGAGTGCTCGGTGAGGCATCGGTCGACGTGGTCCAAGCGGTGCAGGGCTTCCTTGGCCCCCGTCTGGTTGCCGCAGGCTGGCTGGCGGGGCGGCCCGTGATGCCGGCGGGGGAAGCCGCCGGCTGGTATGCACATGCCGTCCGGAAGTGGGGGCACGCCAATATCCCCGCACACGTCGACGTGGACCACTTCAACCGCCTGGCGCAGCAGCTGATCGACGCCGCCGACGCCGTCGCACTGCCTCTTTTCGCCGGCTGGCGCGCACAGCCCTGCCCCACCGACGACCCGGTCGGTGCGGCCATGCAGCGCATACACGTACTGCGGGAACACCGTGGCGCCTGCCATCTGGCGGCGGTGCGCCTGTGTGGGCTGAGCGCCCGCGAGGCAATGGTCATCAACCTCGGCGTCGGGCAAGCGATCCACTACGGCTGGCAGGAGCCACATCCCGTTGCCGAAACTCTGATCCCCCGATGGCGGCGTGCCGAGCAACTCACCGACGAGTTGCAGGCGCCGCTCTACGCCACGCTGGCAGACCGGCAACGTACCGAATTCGCCCAGCTCGTCAACGCGTTGACCGCCTCTTCGTGACCCGCGAAGGTCCACGAAAGAGAGGAACCCCAGCCGACGCACGGCTGGGGTTCCGCGAGGCGGTGAGTAGGCCGCACTGAGTCGCGATCACCGTGGATCGGGCGCACCTTAGCGCCGGCCAACGTACGCGGCCAAAGCCTGTGCCCTGGGTCACTGGACCGGCCCGCGCCGGCCTGGAGGGCCGGTGCCGCGCGTTGTGGGCTGCTGTCAGTGCGGCAGGGCAGACTGCACACCGTGACGACACCCGACATCCGGGACGGGGCATCCCGGGCCTGGTCGGCCGCTTCTGAACCCGGGACGCGGTGAGTGGGACGGGTCGTCGGCAGTCCGCCAACGGGCCTGCCGTCCACGGCAGTTACCGGCCGGTAGAGTCATCGGCTGGTTTGTTGGGAGATCGTGGGGAATGGAGCGCGGGGTCGTGCGTCGGCTGAGTGGCGTGGTGTTGGTGATCGCGGCGATGGGGCTCGCTTTCTGGTTGGCTCTCGGGCCCTCGACCGAGTGGGACGGCGTCGCGAGGGTCGCTCGCTTCGCCCTCATAATGAGCTGTTTCGGGGTGATCGGCGGCGGTGCGCGTCTGGTCTTCCCCGGCGAGGCGGAGGACGAGCAGGCGGCCCAGGTCACCGAGTGATCGGCGGCGGTCCGGGGTCCGGAGGGGTTCGGATGCCGAACTCGCGGCGCGGGGCGGACAGCGCGGCGAGGTGACCCGACCTGCCGTGCACACTCGGTCGGGGCCGCGCTGACGCGCGGCGCGTCACTGGGCCAGGCGGCCATGCCAGGCCTTGGGGGGAGAAAAGGATCGGGGGAGAAAAGTCTCCCTGCCACGGGCGTCACCGGCGATGCCAGACTCCCGGCATGACCGGCCGCGGCTGTGGTCCGCACGGTCGTCCAGGTCCTGCGGCGACGACGGTCCCGCCTCCTGCCGTGCCGCTGTGCGCGGTGTGATCCGTCCGCGATGCGAAGGCGTACCCATGTCCAATGAAGTCCCCGAGTCCGCCGTTCCACCCCCCGCCGGAGCCGGTGAGTCCTCGCCGGACCTCAGTCGGCGCACCTTCATCGCCACCACTGGCGCGGCCGGCGGTGCCGTCGTCGCGGGCGGCGTGATCGGAGGGACATCTCTCCTCGGCCCGGAGGAGGTGGCCGCCGCCTATACGTCGCCCTCCAGCCGGGTGTCCCTGGTGGTGAACGGCGACCGGCGGTCGGTGACGATCGACAACCGCACCTCGCTGCTGGATCTGCTGCGCGAGCGCTTCGGGCTGACTGGCTCCAAGAAGGGCTGCAACGCCGGGGCCTGCGGGGCGTGCACGGTCCTGGTCGACGGGCGGCGGGTGAACTCGTGCCTGACGTTGGCGGTGCGGCTGGAGGGCGCCGAGGTCACCACGATCGAGGGCCTGGCCGACGGCGACGAACTGCACCCGCTGCAGCAGGCGTTCATCGATGAGGACGCCTTCCAGTGCGGCTACTGCACCCCCGGCCAGATCATGTCGGGCGTCGGCTGCATCGAGGAAGGCCACACCGGCTCCGACGAGGAGATCCGGGAGTGGATGAGCGGCAACATCTGCCGCTGCGGCTGCTACGTGAAAATCGTGCGCGCGGTCGAGCAGACCGCCGGCCGGAAGTAAGGAGCCGCTGACATGCATCCCTTCTCCTTCACGAAGGCCGCGAACACCCGTGAAGCCCTCAACGCGGGCCGCCGCGGCGGCCGTTACATCGCCGGCGGCACCACCCTCGTCGACCTGATGCGGGAGACCGTCGAGCGTCCCGAGACCCTGGTCGACATCGGTGACCTGCCGATGCGTCATATCAAGGTCACCGAGCGCGGTGGCTTGCGCATCGGTGCCCTGGTGCGGATGGCCGAGGCCGCTGCCCACCCCAAGGTGCGGGCCCTGTATCCCGTCATCTCCCAGGCGCTGGAACTGAGCGCTTCGGCGCAGCTGCGGAACATGGCGACCATCGGCGGCAACGTCATGCAGCGCACCCGGTGCACGTACTTCCGTGACGTGACCGCCGACTGCAACAAGCGGGCGCCCGGCTCGGGGTGTGCCGCGCTGCACGGCCACAACCGCACGCACGCCATCCTCGGCACCTCCGACTCCTGCGTGGCCACCCATCCCTCCGATGTCGCCGTGGCCTTCGCGGCGCTGGAGACGACCGTTCACCTGCTGGGCGCCGACGGGGAACGCCGCGTCCCCATCGCTTCCTTCCTCCTCAAACCCGGCGATACCCCGAACCGCGAACACGCCCTCCGGCAAGGTGAGTTGATCACCGCAGTGGAGATTCCGGCCCTCCCCCGCCCACTGAAGTCCGGCTATCTGAAGGTGCGCGACCGCCAGTCCTACGAGTTCGCCCTGACGTCGGCGGCCGTGGCGCTGCATGTGCGCGGCGGGGTGATCCGGGAGGCGAAGGTCGCCGTCGGCGGTGTGGCCACGGTGCCGTGGAAGCTGCCCGGCGTCGAGCAGGGCCTCATCGGGGAGCGCCCCTCGGACGGCCTGTGGGCCGAGGCCGCCCGGCACGCGGCCGCCGGCGCCAGTCCCCTTCAGCACAACCGGTTCAAGGTCGAGCTTCTGAACCGGACCGTGGAGCGGCAGCTGCGCACCGTAGGAGGTATGAAGTGAGTCCTCAGCCACAGGCCGCCGTCGGTGCGCCCCTGTCGAGGGTGGACGGGCGGCTCAAGGTCACCGGCGAGGCGCTGTACGCCGTCGAGTTCGACGTCGACGGTGCGTTGCACGCCGTCATCGTCGACGCGAGCATCGGCCTCGGCCGTATCGCCTCCATCGACACCGGCGCCGCCGAGGCCCACCCGGGCGTGCTGCGGGTGATCAGCCACCGCAACGCCCCGAAGCTGCCGTACCGCGACAACTCCGGCTCCAACAACCCGCCCGGCCGCAGGCTGCGGGTCTTCCAGGACGACCGTGTCCTCTTCCACGGCCAGCCGGTCGCCGTCGTGGTGGCCGCCACTCTGGAGGCAGCCCAGCACGGCGCCGACCTGGTGAAGGTCCGCTACGACGCCGAACAGCCCTCGACCGACCTGCATGACGCCGAGCCGGGCGAGCCGACGAACTACGCGCGCGGCGACGCGGAAGCCGGCCTGCGCGACGCCGCCGTACGGCTGGACCTGACGTACCAACTCGCCCGCAACCACCACAACCCGATGGAGCCGCACGCCACCATCGCCCGCTGGGACGGCGACAGGCTCACGGTGTGGGACAAGACCCAGTGGGTGATGGGCACGCACGACGAGCTCGCCGCCGTGTTCGATCTGCCCGCGGACGCGGTGCGCGTCATCAACCCGTTCGTCGGCGGGGGCTTCGGCAGCGGACTGCGCTGCTGGCCCCACACGACCGTCGCCGCCCTGGCCGCGCGGGAGACGGGCCGTCCGGTCAAGCTGGTGCTGAGCCGCAGGCAGATGTACTTCGGGACCGGCTTCCGGCCGTCGTACGAGTACCGGCTGCGCCTCGGCAGCGACCGGCGCGGCCGGCTGACCGCCGCGATCCATGACATCGACGCCGAGACGTCCTCGTACGAGACGTTCACCGAGGCGGTCATGGGTGCCGGGCAGATGCTCTACAGCATGCCGAACGTGAGCCAGGTGTACCGGACGGTGCCCCTGGATGTGAACACCCCGATCTGGATGCGCGGCCCCGGCTTCGCCTCGGCGTCGTTCGTGATTGAGTCGGCCATGGACGAGCTCGCTCACGAACTCGGCATCGACCCCATCGAGCTGCGCCGGCGCAACGAGCCGAGCGAGGACGAGTCGAGCAACCTGCCGTTCTCCACCCGACGGCTGCGTGAGTGCTACGCCGTCGGCGCCCGCGAGTTCGGCTGGCAGCGTCGTTCGTCCCGGCCGCGCGCCCGGCGCGAGGGCGACTGGCTGATCGGCATGGGTATGGCCGCCGGTGTGTACGACCCCGGGCGTTTTCCCGCGGAGGCCCGGGTGCGGCTGGATGCCGACGGCACCGCTGTGGTCGAGGCGGCCACGAGTGACATGGGGCCGGGCACGTACACCTCGCAGACGCAGGTCGCCGCGGACGCCCTCGGTCTGACCATGCGTACGGTCACCTTCCGGCTGGGGGACTCCCGGTATCCGCGGACCTCGCCGCACGGCGGCTCGGCGACCATGGCCAGCGTCGGCACCGCCGTCGTCGACGCTTGCGACAAGGTGCGTCAGCAGGCGATCAAGCTGGCCGTCGAGGACCGCCGGTCGCCACTGTACGGAGTGGACCCGGACGACGTGGTCGTGCGCGGCGGCCGGCTGCACGTGCAGGGCAACACGCCGCGCGGTGAGACGTACCGCAGCCTGCTGGCCCGCAACGACCGCTCCCACCTGGCAGCGCACGGCTCCTACAACGGAGCGCCGAGTCCCGCGCGGCACTCCTACCACGCCTACAACGCCACCTTCGCCGAGGTCGCCGTGGACGCGGCCCTGGGTCTGGTGCGGGTGCAGCGGATGCTCGGCGTGTACGACGCGGGCCGGATCATCAGCCCGAAGCTGGCCGAGAGCCAGGCGTTCGGCGGCATCGTGGGCGGCATCGGCACGGCTCTGCTGGAGCACACGGTCACCGACCACCGTGACGGGCGGATCGTCAACGCCAACCTCGCCGACTACCTCGTGCCCGTGAACGCCGATGTCCCCCAGGTCCGGGCGATCTACCTGGACGGCGAGGACAACGACGGCAACGCGCTCGGTGTGAAGGGGCTCGGCGAAGTCGTCCAGGTGGGTGTGGCGGCCGCGATCGGCAACGCGGTCTTCAACGCCACCGGCCGACGGGTCCGCGAACTCCCCATCACAGCCGAGGCGTTGCTCTGACCCGAGCGCCCGGGCACTCCTTCCTCGTCCGGCAGTCGGTCCCCGTCCGGCTGCCGGACCTTCCAGGGCCGCCACCGCGCGATGACGCTCCCCCGAGGCGCGGTGGCGGCCCCATCCCTTGCACGAAATCCCTTGCACGAAGGACCCGCTCAAAGGACCCGCTCATGCTGAACATCGCGGAGACACTGCACCGTTGGTGCCGCGAGGCACGCCCCTTCGCCCTGGCCACCGTCGTCGACGTCCGCGGCAGCGCACCGCTGCCGGTCGGTACGTCGGTCGCCGTGGACGAGGACGGCGGCGCGGTCGGCAGCATCTCCGGCGGCTGCGTCGAGGGAGCGGTCTACGAACTGTGCCAACAGGTGCTCAGCGGTCGCAGCGCCCCCCGGCGTGCTTCGTTCGGCTACTCCGACGACGACGCCTTCGCCGTCGGCCTGACCTGCGGCGGCGAACTCGACGTACTCGTCCAACGCATCGATCCCACGGTCCAGCCGCACCTGGCCGCCGCCCTCGCCGACGTCGTCCAGGGCCGGCCCACCGCCATGGCCCAGGTCGTGGCCGGCCCCCGCGACCTCATCGGCTCCACCCTGAGCGTCCTCGCCGACGGTGGCGTCGCCTACGGCACCCTGAACAGCGGTCCGACGGACAAGCTGGTGGCCGAGGAGGCACGGGCCCTGCTGCGGGCCGGGCGTACCACCCGTGTCACGGTCGGCGGGAACGGGAACGGGGACGGCTGCCCCGAACCGATGACCGTCCTCGTCCACGTCCACGCGTCCCGCCCCCGCCTGCTGATCTTCGGCGCCGTCGACTTCGCCGCCGCACTCAGCCGGGCCGGCCACTTCCTCGGCTACCGGGTCACCGTGTGCGATGCCCGCCCCGTCTTCGCCACGCCCGCCCGCTTCCCGTACGCCGACGAGGTCGTGGTCGACTGGCCCCACCGTTACCTGTCACGGACGGGCGTGGACTCTCGCACCGCCGTCTGCGTCCTCACCCACGACGCCAAATTCGACATCCCGCTGCTGCGGCTCGCCCTCGACCTGCCGGTGGGCTATGTCGGCGCGATGGGCTCCCGGCGCACCCACGACGAACGCCTGCGCCTGCTGAGCGAGACCGACGTTTCCGAAGCCCAACTCGCCCGCCTGCACTCACCGATCGGCCTCGACCTCGGCGCCCGCACCCCCGAGGAGACGGCCGTCTCCATCACCGCGGAGATCATCGCCCACACCAACCGGGGCACGGGCCTGCCCCTGTCCCAGGCCACCGGACCGATCCACCGGCCGCTTCAGGGGGCGTCGCCCTGACCTCACCGCTGAGGCAAGCAGGACCTCCGCTGGTCGATCGGGTACGCCACCCAGGGCATTGGCTGACGCGGCGCTCGGTCAGCGGAGGGAGGACGAGGGCGACATGTTCTGCTCGGCGGCCCAGGAAGCGAGGATGCGCAGCCGCTCATGGGTGAGCGAACCGGGGGCGCCGGTCCAGACGGTCAGATGCTGGTCGGGATCGGTGTTGGCGGTGAGAGTGTCCCAGTCCAGGACGAGCTCGCCGACGACCGGATGATGGAGCGTCTTGGTGCCCACGGTGCGGGCGGCCACCTTGTGATCGCCCCACCACTGGGCGAACTGCTTGTCGTGCGTGGACAGTTCACCGACCAGCGCGATCAGACGCGGGTCCTCTGGATACTTCGCCGCCTCCATCCGCACCTGCGCCACGGCGATCCGCGCCGAGCCCTCCCAATCGGCGTACAGGCTGCGCATCGCCGGATCGGTGAAGATGAGCCGCGGGTAGTTGCGGTGCTTCTCCGGAATGCGGGAGAAATCAGTGATCAGCGCGGCCGCCAGCCCGTTCCACGCGAGAATGTCACCGCGTCGCCCCTGCACGATGGCCGGGGTGGCGGTGAGGTCGTCCAGCACGCGTTGCAGCTGCGGCTGGACCTTCTGCCTGCCGTGGCGCCGGGTGGTGCGGACGGTGGTCTTGCCCGCGAGCTGGAACAGATAGCCCCGCTCGTCGTCGTCCAGGTGCAGTACGCGGGCGATGGTGTCCAGCACGGGAGCGGACGCCTGCATACGGCCCTGCTCAAGACGGGTGTAGTAGTCCGTGCTGATCGAGGCGAGCTGGGCGACCTCCTCACGGCGCAGCCCGGCCACCCGGCGGGGCCCGCCCGTCTCCGGCAGCCCGACCGTGCGCGGACTCAGCTCCGAACGGCGCTTCTTGAGGAACTCGCCCAGCTCATTGAGAGGAACGTTGCCGGTCATGCTTCCCATCCTGACGAGGCCGATAGGTTCTGGTCGGCGGCCCAGGAGGCGAGGATGCGCAGCCTGTCGTGCGCGGGGGACCCCGGGGCAGCGGTCCAGACCGTCATGTACTGGTCGGGGTCGGTGCTGGCGGTGAGCGTGTCGCAGTCGAGGGTCATCTCGCCCACGACCGGATGGATCAGGGTCTTCGTGCCCACGGTGCGGGCGGCGACGCGGTGGTCGCCCCACCACTGGGCGAACTGCTGGTCGCGCATGGACAGTTCACCGACCAGCGCGATCAGACGCGGGTCCTCGGGATACTTCGCCGCCTCCATCCGCAGCTGCGCCACGGTGACCTGTGCAGCCGTCTCCCAGTCGGCGTAAAGGCCGCGCAGCGCCGGGTCGGCGAAGATGAGCCGCGGGTAGTTGCGCTGCTTCTCCGGAATACGGGAGAAATCAGTGACCAGCGCGGCCGCCAGCCCGTTCCACGCCAGAATGTCACCGCGCCGTCCCTGGACCAGGGCGGGTACGGAGATGAGGTCCTCCAGCACCCGCTGCAATTGCGGCTGCACCTTCTGCCTGCCACGCCGCCGCGTGCGGACGGTGGTCCTGCCCGCGAGCTGGAACAGATAGCCCCGCTCGTCGTCGTCCAGGTGCAGTACGCGGGCGATGGTGTCCAGCACGGGAGCGGACGCCTGCATACGGCCCTGCTCGAGCCGGGTGTAATAGTCCGTGCTGATGCCGGCGAGCTGGGCGACCTCCTCGCGGCGCAGTCCTTCGACCCGGCGGGGCCGGCTGGTCGAAGGGAGTCCGACCGTGCGCGGGCTCAGCCTTGAGCGGCGCTTCTTGAGGAATTCTCCCAGTTCATTCAGGGTGACATCGCTGGTCATGCTTCCCAGCATTACATCGATCGCACGGGAGGAAGGGGGGAGAATTTCCTCCCTGGATGTTCCTCTCCCCGGATAGATTCCTCCGCTTTTCGCGCCCGCCCTCGCGTGTGAGTCTCGATTTCGAGCAGCCGTCCCGATTCCCGGCTGCGGATTCAGACCCTCGTACCGAAGGAAGCCCCCATCATGCGCGGAGCAGTCATTCACGCCCCCGGCGACGTGCGCTTCGAGAACCTGGACGACCCGAAGATCAGCCGGCCGACCGACGCCGTCATCCGCACGGTCGCCACCTGCGTGTGCGGTTCGGATTTGTGGCCCTACCGCGGCGCTGAACCGGTGGACGAGCCCCATCCGATGGGGCACGAGTACGTCGGCATCGTCGAGGAGGTCGGCAGCGGGGTCACCCACGTCAAGCCGGGCCAGTTCGTGGTCGGCTCGTTCGCCACCTCGGACAACACGTGTGCGAACTGCCGTAACGGCTGGCAGTCCAGCTGTCTGAACCGCGAGTTCATGAGCACCTGCCAGGCCGACTACGTCCGCATCCCCAACGCTCACGGCACCCTGGTCGCCACCGACGAGCACCCTTCCGGCGAACTGGTGCCCAGCCTGCTCGCCGTCTCCGACGTGATGGGCACCGGCTGGTACGCCGCCCTCGCCGCCGAGGTGAAGCCCGGCTCCACCGCCGTCGTCGTCGGCGACGGGGCGGTCGGCCTGTGCGGTGTCATCGCGGCGAAGGAACTGGGCGCCGAGCGGATCATCGCCATGAGCCGCCATGAATCCCGGCAGCGGCTGGCCGTGGAGTTCGGTGCCACGGACATCATCAGTGAACGCGGCGACGAGGGCATCGCCCGCGTCAAAGACCTCACCGGCGGCATCGGCGCCGACTCGGTCCTGGAGTGCGTCGGCACGCCCGAGGCCATGCGTCAGGCCCTGCACTGCGCCCGGCCCGGCGGCAACGTCGGCTTCGTAGGCGTCCCGCACGAGGTGGCGATCGACGGCGAGGAGCTGTTCTTCTCCCACGTCGGCCTGCGCGGCGGCCCCGCCCCCGTGCGCCGCTACCTGCCCGACCTGATCGACCGGGTCCTGACCGGCCGGATCAACCCGGGCAAGGTCTTCGACCTCACTCTGCCTCTGGACCAGGTCGCCGAGGGCTACAAGGCGATGGACGAGCGCCGCGCCATCAAGAGCCTCCTGAAGCCCTGACCCCGCAGACCCCACCGCACACGGGGCGGCGCCTCACCACGCGCCCTCGGTTCGCTCCCCCGAAGGATTCGCCATGACCACGTTCGCTCTCGTCGGTGCCGGCCCCGGCCTGGGCCTGGCCACCGCCCACCGCTTCGGCGAGGCGGGGCACAGCGTCGCGCTCGTCGCGCGCGACGCCGACCGTCTCGACCACCTCGCCGGCACGCTGCACGAGGACGGGATTCAGGCCCGCGGCTACACCGCCGACGTCCTGGAGGCCGCCACACTCACCACGGCCCTTGAGACGGCCGCCGACGAGCTGGGCCCGATCGAGATCCTGCAGTACAGCCCGGTGCCCCGCGGCGACTTCATGAAGCCGGTCCTGGACACGACCGCCACCGATCTGGACGACCCGCTGGCCTTCTCCGTCAAGGGCCCGGTCACCTGCGTGAACACGGTCCTGCCCGGCATGCGGGCCCTGGGTCGCGGCACCCTGCTGTTCGTCAACGGCGGCAGCGCGGTGCGCCCCCACCCCGAGCGGGCCGGCACCTCGATCGCGTTCGCCGCCGAGAGCGCGTACGCGGCCATGCTGCACGACGCGCTCGCCACGGAGAACATTCACGCCGCCCAACTGATCATCCCCGGTGCGATCCGCCCCGATGCCGAGCACTCCAGCCCCGCCGTCCTGGCCGAACGCCTCTACGCGCTGCACACCGAACGCGACGGGTTCCGGCACTACGCCGAACCCATGCCCCAGTGATGGGACGGCCCGTGCCATGCCCTCCACACCTCGACGGACTCTGCTCCGCGCCGCACCGGCCGCCGCTGTACTGCTGGCCGTGACCGCCTGCGCCGGTGGGACGTCGTCGTCCTCCGCGCCGTCAGCCACCTCGGTGGCCTCGGCGTCAGCCCCCACGCCCACCAGGACCTCAGGGAAGGCCACGGCCATGGACATTCGCCTCACCGTCGACGGCCACCCGGTCGCCGCCACCCTCAATGACAGCGCGACCGCTCGCGACTTCGCGGCCCTCATCCCGCTCACGCTGGACCTGGAGGACTTCCACCAGGCCGAGAAGATCGTCGATCTTCCTCGCCGGCTGTCCACCTCCGGTGCTCCGGAGGGAGCCGCCCCGAAGGCCGGTGACCTCGGCTACTACGCGCCTTGGGGCCAGCTGGTCCTGTACTACCGCGATGTCCCCTACGCCGACGGCATCGTCATCCTCGGCCACCTCGCCGACGACCGTGACATCGACCGGCTGACCACCGCCTCCAAGGTGACCGTCGAAGCCGCCCGCTGAGCGGCCCGTTCCGTCGCTGCCCCGCCCGAACCCCGTATCTCATCGAACAAGGACCACCCGCATGCCCACCGCCTCCGGAACCACCCCCGGCAAGCTGCCCTTTGTCGTCTGGGTGCTCGCCGCCGGCACGTTCCTGATGGGGACCACCGAGTTCGTCATCGCCGGACTGCTCCCGGAGATGGCCTCCGACCTCGGCGTCAGCGTCTCCCACGCCGGCCTGCTGATCACGGCCTTCGCCATCGGCATGATCATCGGCGGGCCGACCATGGCCCTGGCCACCCTGCGCCTGCCGCGGCGCCGGACGCTGGTGATGGCCCTGGCCGTCTTCGCGCTCGGCCACGTCGTCGCCGCGCTGAGCACCTCCTTCGCCGTCGTGCTCGCCGCCCGGGTGGTCACCGCCCTGGCCACCGGAGCGTTCTGGGCCGTCGGATTCGTCATCGCCACCGCCGCCGCGGGCCCCGCCCACTCGACCCGAGCGGTCGGCGTCATGATGGGCGGCCTGACCCTGGCCAACGTGGTCGGCGTGCCGATCGGCTCACTGGCAGGTCAGGTCACCGGCTGGCGCGGCCCGTTCTGGGCCCTGGCCGTCCTGGCGGCCCTGGCCGCCGCGTTCGTCGGGCGCTTCATCCCCCGGATGGAGCAGCAGGGCCAGGTTTCCGTGCGTGCCGAGGTCGGTGCGCTGCGGCAGGGCCGGCTGTGGCTGGCGCTCGCCGCCGCGGTGCTGATCATGGGCGGTGTCCTGGCCACGTACACCTACATCACCCCGCTGCTGACCGACCGCGCCGGCATCGCGGCCGGTGTCGTGCCGCTGGTCCTGATCGCCTTCGGCATCGGCGCCCTGGGCGGTACCGCCATCGGCGGCCGTCTCGGCGACCGCTCCCCCATGGCCACGACGATCACCGCTGCCGCGGCGACCGCTCTCACGCTGCTGGTGATGATCCCGCTGTCGACCAGGCCGGTGGCGGCCGTCGTCCTGGTCTTTGTGATGGCGCTGACCGGGTTCACCGTCAACCCGGTCGTCACCTCGCTCGCCGTCCGCTTCGCCGGCGACGCCCCCACCCTCACCTCGGCCCTGACCACCTCCGCCTACAACACCGGCATCGCGGCCGGCTCCGCGCTCGCCGGACGGGCCCTGGACTCCTCCCTCGGCCTGACCGGACCGCCGCTGGTCGGCGTCGTCTCCACGGCCCTGACTCTCCTTCCGCTCATCGCCCTCGCGCTCGGCGGCCCGGCCCGCCCGGCACGGATCGTCGCCCAGCGCACCGACTCCAACGGTCACCGCACGGAGGAGACGCCGACCGTGAACGCGCACTGAATTCCCCTACACCGCACATCCTCGGAGCAC
This sequence comes from Streptomyces sp. NPDC111802, assembly GCF_055634335.1. Lineage (NCBI taxonomy): Bacteria > Bacillati > Actinomycetota > Actinomycetes > Kitasatosporales > Streptomycetaceae > Streptomyces > Streptomyces sp. NPDC111802. The sequence goes on from NZ_JBVKCZ010000005.1 coordinate 222,169, forward strand.
ACACATGTCAGAGATCCTCAAGAAGCCCGAGACCGCCAAGGGCCCGGCCGAGTGGTTCACCGGCGACGTCTGGTTCGACGTCATCGCCCCGCCCGGCGGCCCGCAGCAGGGCCGCTGCAACTCGGTGCACTTCGCCCCCGGCGCCCGCACCGCCTGGCACCGGCACGCCAACGGCCAGCTGCTGCACGTGACCGAAGGCGTCGGCCTGACCCAGGTCCGTGGCGGCGAAATCGTCGTCGTCCGGCCCGGCGACACCGTCTGGTGCCCGGCCGACGTCTGGCACTGGCACGGTGCCGCCCCCGATCACTTCATGACCCACCTGGCCATCTGGGACAGCCTCGCCGAAGGCCGGCGAGGCCCGGAGACCGAATGGGGCGAGCACGTCACGGAGGAGCAGTACAACGGCCGGCCGGTCTGATCCGGAGGGCAAGGGCCCTGGTGGGAACGGATCACGCCGGTACCAGCTGCCACTGCTGGTTGGCGCCGCCGCCGGCGGTCCACTGCACGACCTTGGCGCCGTCGCCGGTGTCCCAGCCGTACACGTCCGCCGCCAGCCCGCTGTCGTGGCTGACGATGGTGAAGTACCCGTCGCCGGTGGGTCGCAGGTACCACTGCTGGTTGGTGCCGCCGGTGGATGTCCACTGCTGAAGCTGGAGCCCGACGGTCGAGGAGTAGCCGTCGACATCGAGCGCCTTGCCGCTGCTGACGTAGCTCAGTGTGTACGCCCCGCCGGGGGCGGCGTTGATGGTCCAGGCGCCGCCGTCCGCTTTCTGGACGACCGACGCGCCGTCCGCGGTCGACCCGCCGGCCACGGCGAGCGGCTTGCCGCTGTTGCGGTTGACGACGCGGTAGTTCGTGCCCGCCACCGGTTGGTCGGCGATCTCGAAGCGGTCGACGGTGGCCCAGTCGTGCGTCGCGGCGTCCCGCTTGGTGCCGGTGACGCGCACCCGGATCGAGTGCTTGCCGGAAGCGAGCCGGGGGCTGGACCACACCGAGACGTCGCCGGTGCGCGCCGCCGAGTACAGGTCGACCAGCGCCTCGGCCCCGCCGTCGATGGACACGCCCACCATGCCATGGCTCGGCGCGGTCACGGCGTGCAGCGTGACGCCGGTGCCCACGAAGTTCAGCGTCGCCGTGTCATTCGTGACGTCACTGTAGGAGTTGGTGCCGGCGTAGGGGCCGGTCTCGTCGCTCGCGTGACTCCAACTGCCGTTGTAGGTCACCGCGGTGGCGGCGTCGTCCACGTTGGTCGGCGCGTTGCCCAGGTTGAGGTACTCGACCGAGTCGGTGAACGTCGTGCTGCCCGACTTCGTGGTCGACAGCACCAGGTACACGCGGGAGCCACTGGCCGGCGCGGTGAACGAGACCGGCCGGGTGACCCGGGAGCCGAGCGGGATGGTCAGGGGTTCGCTGCCGGACGCGATGACCGTGCCGTCGGGCCGGTCGAGGCGCGCCGTCCAGTTGAAGCCGACGGAGGTGTTGCTGAGGTCGTCGTTGAAGACGGTGATGTTCCGGGTGATGGTGCTGTTGTGGGAGTACGTGTCCACCTTCTCCGGGAGCGGGAAGGTGCCGTTCTCGTCCGACTGGCCGGAGGCCGACCAGTAGGGCAGGTCGATCGCGGCGACCGGGTTGAACGCGGCCTGGATGCGCTGGATCTGCGGGTTGCTCCACGGGGCGGGCAGGTTGTCCTCGCCGTAGACGGGGTGGCCGCCCTCCTCGGGGACGAAGTCGGTGCTCTTCACGCCGGGCACGAAGCTCGCCCAGCCGGACAGCAGGGTGTAGGGGCGCAGGTCGCTGGCGTCCTTGGCGCGCTTGGCCGCCGTCGCGGTGGCGAACCACTCGAAGCCCTGCTTGGTGTTGGACTTGTTCCAGACGTACTCGCCCTCACCGTCGGGCCGGCCGTCCAGGGAGGTGCGTGCCTCGCCGTACTTGCCGATGCCGTCGAGGTAGTGCGAGAAGGCGGTGAAGTTGCCGTTCAGCAGGCCGGGGTACGGGTTGGTGTTCCAGGCGGTGTCGACGCTGACCGGCCGGGTGCCGTCGTTGCCGTTCATCGCCGCGTACAGGTCCTTCTCGAAGGACTCGGAGTCGAAGCTGCTGATGTCCGCCTCGTTGCTCTGGCTCCAGCGGATGATCGCGGGGTGGTTGCGGTCGCGCAGGGTCAGTGCCCTGGCGTGGTCGACCATGTTGTCGTGTCCGGCGACGAAGTCCTGGCAGCTGCAGGTGCCGCGGATCGCGGTCTCGTCGATGACCATCAGGCCCATCTCGTCGGCCACGTCGATCATGTACGGGCTGGCCGGCTCCTGGTGGAAGCGGACCACGTTGTAGTTGAGCCGCTGGTAGTTGTCGACCGCCTGCGGCCAGCCGCCGTTGCCCGTGGACGGCGGGAGAAAGCCGGGCAGCGTGTCGTAGGCGTCGCCCTTGCCGCCGTTGTTGATCCGGTCGTAGTCCGCGCCTTGCAGGCTGTCACCGCGGAGGTTCACGCGCACGCCATTGAGGTAGTAGTACTCGCCGTTCTGGGTGGTCTCGCGGAACCCGAACCGGTAGGTGGCGTCGCTGGTGCGGCCGTCGTCGGTCAAGGCGTGCACCGACAGCTTGTGCAACTGGGCGCGGTATCCGGCGCGGTAGGGCACGTTCGGCCACCAGTACGAGGCGGAGCCGAGGTTCCACGCCACCGGGCCGACCGTCACCTTGGCGGTCGAGTGGGCGGCCACGGTGACCGTACGGCTGGGCAGCGCCGGGTAGTTGAACGACCCACCGCTGTCCGAGGAGAGCGCGCTGGTCAGCGTCACCGACCGCGAGCTGCCGGAGGTGTTCGTCACGGACACGTCGTAGGTGAGGGTCTTGTCGGCCACGGAGGTGCGGACGAACGCGTCGTTGACGTACACCGCCGGGTACACGCGCATGAAGGCCGAGCGGTAGATGCCCTGGGGGATCGCCTCGGACCAGTCGGCAGCGTCGGGAACCAGGGTCTTGTTCCCATTCATCAGGGCGTAGCGGCCCTTCACGTTCACGCTGATCGTGTGGGTGGTGCCGGGGGCGGCGAAGGCGGATATGTCGAAGTTCGACGGTGTGAAGGAGGTGGTCCGGGTGGCGACCACCTGTCCGTCCACCGACAGCGTCGCCTGATGGTTCACCGCGCCGAACTCGATCCACACCGACTGCGGCTGCCCCGTGTCCGGCACGGTCACGGTGCGCGAGTACGTCGCCTCGTTCACGTCGGTGAAGCCCTGCTTGTACCAGCCGCCGCCGGGCACGGTGATCGACGTCGCCGCGCGGCCCTTGGGCGTGAAGCTCCATGTTCCGGCCAGGTCGACCGACCTGATCGCGGCGTTGCCAGCGGTGAACCCGTTGATGTCCGACACCGCCGCGGCGGACGCCGGTGGCGGCGCCGCCAGGATCCCGGCAAGCAGCGCCGCGACGACCACAAACAACTGGGCGAAACGTCTCCGGCCTGTGCGGCCGTGTTGATCACTCAAGGACATGCGGGGCCCCTGTCTCGACGCGTCAAGGAGATGTCCAGCCTTCAACAACAGCGACCAGAACATGGGACGTATATATAGGGCGCGGCGAAAGCGTTGTCCATACTTCGCACAGAAAGGGCGATCACCCAGGCGGACTTACCTGCGGTTATGGTGAAATCGACGTGAACCTGCACCGATGCAGTCAGTCCACTTGCCCCAAATCATAGGATGTATAGCTGCTCCCAGGGCCAAACTAGCCAAGCCAAGCCTTGACCCTGTCGGGGTTCGCCTCCACCCACTTCTTCGCCGCCGCCTCCGGTGTCATCTTGTCGAGCGCGATGTACTTGGCGACGGTGTTCTGGTCGGCGTTGGTCCACTTGAAGTTCTTCACCAGGTCGTAGGCCGGGCTGCCGGACTTCGCGAACCGGGTGCTGACGATCTTGTCGAGATCGAACACGGGATAGTCGCAGGCGACCTTCGCCGGATCCGCGTCGCAGCCTGCCGTGCGCTTGGGCAACTCGACGTGGACCAGCGGCACCTCCGAGAAGAACCACTGCGGCTCGTAGAAGTAGCCGATCACCCACTTCTTGTTCTTCTCGGCGTCCCGGAAGGCCTGGATCAGCGCGGTCTCGCTGCCCGCGTACACCACCTTGAAGTCCAGCTTCAGGGTCTCCACCAGTGCCTCGTCGTTGGTCTGGTACGACGGGTCGCCGTCGAGGAGCTGGCCCTTGCTGCCCGACTCGGAGGTCTTGAAGTTCGAGGCGTACTTGTTGAGGTTCTTCCAACTGGTGATGTCCGGATACTTCTTCGCGATCCACGGCGGGACGTACCAGCCGATGACACCCTTGTTGCCGGTCGGGCCGAGGTTCACGGCGGTCTTCTGCTCGGCGATGTACTTCTTCTTCAGGTCGTCGTGGCCCCAGTTCTCCAGGATGGCGTCGACCTCGCCCGTCTCGAACCCCTGCCAGCCGATCTCCGCCTTCAGGTCCTTCTTGACGACCTTGCAGGCGAGTTCCTTCTCCGCGACGTAGGCGACGACCGCCGCGTCGGCCTCGTAGCCCACCCATGGGTTGACCGCGAGGTTCAAGGTGCCGCACTTGCCCGAGCCGCCGTCCGCCGCGGCGGGTTCGTCGCCGACCTTCGCCCCACTGCAGGCGGTCAGGGCGAGACCGAGTACGGCCATCCCCGCCGCGCCGGGACGCCAGTGTGTCGCTCGCTTTGCCATCGTCCTGCTCCTTGTGCGCCGGGGTATCGCGCCGTTGTCCGAGTGAGGGAGTCGAGAGGAGTCACGTCATGTCCAGGGCGCACCGGAACCCCACGTTGCCGGTTGCCGAGTCCGGGAAGAGGCCCTGCCGCGCGGCGACCCGGTAGCGGCGGCAGTAGGAGGCGTGGCACAGGTAGGAGCCGCCCTTGGCGACGCGCCGCCCGCCGCCGAGGGAGGGGTCGAGGGAGGGGAGGAACGGATCCTCGCACCATTCCCAGACGTTGCCGGTGGCGTTGTACAGGCCGAAGCCGCCCGGCTCGTAGGCGTCGACCGGGCAGGTGCCGTACCAGCCGTCGGCCGTCGGATGGCGGTGAGGGAAGTCGCCCTGCCACACATTCATCCGGGGACGGCCGCCCGGCTCGAACTCGTCGCCCCAGGGGAACACCTTCGCGTGCAGCCCTCCTCGGGCGGCGCGTTCCCATTCCGCCTCGGTGGGCAGGCGTTTGCCGGCCCAGGCGCAGTAGGCGCGGGCGTCGTCCCAGTCGACGTGGACGACCGGATGATCCGCCCGGTCCTGCCAGGTGGAGTGCGGTCCGTCGGGATGGCGCCAGTCGGCACCCTCGACCTGTCGCCACCAGGGAGCGGCCGCCACCGCGCGGGTGGGCGGGAAGTCGTCCGGGAGCAGCCCGGCGAAGACGAACGACCAGCCGATCCGCTCGGCCGAGGTGCGATACCCAGTGTCGGCGGCGAAGCGCGCGAACTGGGCGTTGGACACAGTGCAGACGTCGATCCGGAAGGCGTCGACGTACACCGCACGCACCGGACCTTCCCCGTCGGCCGGGTAGGAGAGCGCGTCCTGGCTGCCCATGAGGAACTCGCCGGCGGGGATGGTCACCATGCCTTCCGGTGTTGCCCGGTGGACGGCGGAGGGCGGGGGCGCCGCCCGGTCCGCGCCCCGACCGCCGGACGGTGCGCAGCAGTTCACTGTGCCCCCATGACGCGCCGATGCAGTCCGCCGTCGAACTCGGACGACTTGGCGCTCCGGTCGTCCAGGTCGATGCGCACCGTGTGGATCGTCCCGGTGAACTCGTTGTCGAGTACGGGGTAGTCGTCGGTCACCGGTGTACTCAGGTCCACCCCGACGTCGAGTGTCTCGTCGAAGGAGAAGTAGTACGGGATGGTCCGCTCGATCCGTCCGCTCGCGTGCTTCTCACCGTCCACCAGGAGTACGGCCGTTCCGCCCTTGCCGAGCCCTTGGCCGTCGTAGTCGAACTCGACCCGGATCTCGTGCCGTCCCGGCGGCAGGGACTCGCCCCCGCGCACGGTGTACAGGTTCATGCCGAAGTAGTTGTAGGCGTAGGCCGGTCTGCCCCGGGTGAAGTACAGGGTCCAGCCGCCGAATCGGCCGCCCTGCGCGATGATCACGCCCTCGGCCGCTGTCTCCGGCAGCTCGATGTCGGCGGTGATGCTGTGCGAGCGGTTCTTGACGTTGGGTGTGGTCTCCTCGGTGAACCGTCGCATTCCCGCGCGGTAGGTGACGGAGGTGCGGTCGCCGAGCAGATCGATACGGCCGGCCATGGCGGGGTTCTCCCGCTCGGTGACGCGGTCGTCCAGGGGGAAGACCTGGTACTTCGCCGCCTCGATCAGGAACAGGTCCTGCAACTGGCGTAGTTTCTCCGGGTGTTCGGCGGCGAGGTCGTGCGCCTGGCTCCAGTCCCTGCTCAGGTCGTACAGCTCCCAGACGTCGTCGGCGAACCTGCGGTCCTTGTCCGGCACCATCTCCCAGGGGATGCCGTGCCGGGTGACCGCCATCCAGCCGTCGTGGTAGACGCCCCGGTTGCCGCACATCTCGAAGTACTGGGTACGGCGATGCTCGGGAGCGTGGGGATCGGCGAGCGTCCGCTGCATGCTCGTGCCCTCGACGGGCTGCTGCGGGACCCCGTCCACGCTGAACGGTGCCGGGACTCCCACGCAGTCCAGGATCGTCGGCAGGACGTCGATCACGTGCGAGAACTGGTGACGGAGTCCGCCGCGCTCGGGGACCCCCCTCGGCCATTGCAGGATCATGCCGTCCCGGGTGCCGCCGAAGTGCGAGGCCACCTGCTTGGTCCACTGGTACGGGGTGTTCAGCGCCAGCGCCCATCCCGCAGGGGCGATCGGGTAGCTGAGCGGGCCGCCGATCTCGTCGATGTGGTCGATCATCTCGTCCGGGTCGTCCACCACGCCGTGGCCCAGCCGGTGCTCGACGATCGTCCCTTCGATACCGCCTTCACCCGAGGCGCCGTTGTCGCCCAGGATGTAGAGGAAGAGGGTGCTGTCCAGCTCGCCCAGGTCCTCCAGCGCGTCGACGAACCTGCCGACCTGCACGTCGGCGTGTTCGGTGAAGGCGGCGAAGGTCTCCATGAACCTGGCCGCCAGCCGGCGCTGGTTGTCGGTGAGTTCGTCCCAGTGGGGAACGCCCTCGGCCCAGCTCGCGAGTTCCGTCTCCGGGGGTACGACGCCGAGCTGTTTCTGCCGGCCGAGGGTCAGTTCGCGCTGCCGGTCCCAGCCGTGGTCGAACCGGCCGCGGTACTTCTCCCGCCATGCGCGGCCGACGTGCAGCGGCGCATGCGCGGCACCCAGCGCGAGGTAGGTGAAGAACGGCCGGTCCGGGGTCAGCGTGCGCTGGGTGCGCACCCAGTCGATGGCGTGGTCGACGAGGTCCTCGGACAGGTGGTAGCCGTCCTCGGGCCGGCGATCCGGCTCGACGGGGGTGGTGCCCTGGTACAGCAGGGGATACCAGTGGTTCATCTCGGCGCCCATGAAGCCGTAGAAGGTTTCGAATCCCTCACCGGTGGGCCAGCGGTCGAACGGCCCGACCGCGCTGATCTCCCGTGGCGGGGTCTGGTGCCATTTGCCGAAGGCGGCCGTGCTGTAGCCGTTGCCCTGGAGGATCTGGGCCAGGGTTGCCGCGCTGCGCGGCCGGAACCCGTTGTACCCCGGGGCCGCGGTGGTCATCTCGGTGGTGCCGCCCATGCCCACCGAGTGGTGGTTGCGCCCGGTCAGCAGGGCCTGCCGGGTCGGCGAGCACAGGGCGGTCACATGAAAGCGGGTGTAGCGCAGGCCGTTGTCCGCGAGTCGCTGCGCGGCGGGCATCTCGCACGGTCCGCCGAAGGCGCTGGAGGTGCCGAATCCGAGGTCGTCGACGAGCACGATCACCACGTTCGGTGCGCCCTCGGGCGGCGGGACCGGGCCGATGGGGGTGAAGGCGGTCACCTGGTCGTGGATGTCCATCGCGGTCGTCAGGGGCCGACGGGTGTCGGGCCGCGGAAGTATGTGCCGTCCGGCGTCGAACTCAGTCATGCATTTCTCCGATTCGGCGCCCGGCGGGAAATGTCACACGTTCTTGTCGCAGCCGAATCACCGGCGTAACAAAGCTGACTTCGGCGATTGCGGAACCCTCTGACCTGCGATGCAGTCAAAGTGTCAGCTCTTGCTCAGCCCGGTCAACAATTCACCTTGAATTCCCGCGGACCGGTTTTGAATGAAGGCGATAGAAATCTTCTATACCTGCACGGTTGTTCAGTCCTGGGCAGGTGCGGACGCCAGGTCCACGAACGCCTGGGCGGCGGGGGACAGCGGACCCGACCGCCACACCAGCCGGCCGTGGCGCAGCAGCCGCGGCCGATGGGACAGCATCCGGGCCCCGCGCAGCGCGGCGTCCCGGGCCATGGAAGCGGGCAGCAGGGAGGCACCGACGCCGGAGAGGACCAGCGGCACGATCATCGCGCGGTGCGCGGTCTCCACCGCGATCCGCGGTACGACGCCCAGCGCGGCGCACAGGTCGTCCACCGCCGCCCGGGTCTCAGTGCCCGGCGGTGTCACTATCAGGTCCAGCGCTGCCAGTTCACGCGAGGTGATGGTGTCGCCCGCCGGATGCGGGTGGTCCGCGGGCAGCACGACGTGCATCTCCTGCTCCGGCAGGTCGAGCCCGCGAAGGTCCGCCGTGCTCACCGAGGCGTCCACCAGCCCGAGTTCGCACTGTCCGGCCGCGACCATGTGCGCCACGGCAGGGCCCCGCTCCGGGTCGACCACGCACACGGAGACCTTCGGATGCGCGCGATGGAAGCGCCCCAGCATGTCGGCCAAGGGGTCGACCGACAGGGTCGTCTGCGAAACGATGTCGAGTCGGCCGCCGCTGAGCCCGAGGACCTCCTGGACCAGTGAACTGGCCGTGGACAGGTCGCGCAGAACCTGCTGGGCCGGCCGGACCAGCGCCTCACCGGCCGCGGTGAGGGCGACACCCTGCGGGAGACGGTGAAAGAGCCTTCCGCCGAATTCGCGTTCCAGGGACCGGATCGCATGCGACAGCGAGGGCTGCGCGACATGGAGCGCGATGGCCGCCGCGGTGAATCCGCCGTGCTCGACCACGGCGAGGAAATACTCCAGCTGGCGTCGTTCCATCGGGTCTCCGTCGGGGCTCCGTCGGGGCTCCGTGCGTTTCGGACCACCTGACGCCCCGATCGGGCGGGTGATGGGGACAGTGTCCCCGATCCGGCAAACGAGGGCCTCAGCCGGTGGGAACACCTTGAACGCCAACGCCGCAGAGGACCGGCTTTCGCCGAGCGCGCCGCCCGGCTCAGACGCCCGCCCGGTCCAGGGCACTCTGCAGGGACTGCCGGTAGCCCGCGCTGGTGTACGTGGCGCCGGACACCGTGTCGATGTCCGCGCTCTGCGCCCGCAGCGTCTCCTGGTTGAGCTTGGGGACGGCCGTGGAGTTGATGTCCCTGCTCCGCGCCGTCCCGTCGGGAGACTGGACGGCGCTCGCCCCGGTGATCCTGCTTCCGGTGAGCGTGATCCGCACCTGGACCGGGCCGTACTTCGTCCGGGCCGTGGCCCCGGTGACGGTACGGGTGGTGGGTGCGGCCGTGGTGGTCTTCGGGGCGGAGGGGGCACTGCTGGACTTCGTGGGCGCGGCGGGTGCCGGGTGCGACGGCGACGCGCTCGGGGAGGAGGAGGCCGGGGTGGGTTTCTTCTCAGGCGTCCTGGACGGGGAGGCCGACGCGGACGGGGAGTGGGAGGCCGCCGTGATCGCGGGCGTGGGCGCGGCGGCCGTTGCCGGCGAAGGGGCCGTCGTCGGCTTCAGCACGAGCAGCAGCACGATGCCGGAGGCCGTGCCGACGGCGGCCAGCAGCGCATTGCGGAACGGATGCTTCTTCCTCACTGGATTCCCAGCGCGTCAGCGGTGCCAGGTGTCACAGGTGCCTCAGAACTCGAAGGACTCATGGTGGATACGGCGGTGCGGGACGCCTGCTTCGCGGAGTGCGGCGTACGACTCCTCAGCCAGTCCCGGCGGCCCGCACAGGTACACGTCGTGCCGCGCTGTGTCCGCCGACGGCCTTGACGGTGATCCGCAGCAGGTCGGGGCGGGCCGAGAGTGAGTACGGGTTGGCGCTCCAGCGCAGCCCCCTGGTGAGGAACCGCCAGCGGAAGAAGTGCCCAGCCTCGGCGCCCAGCCGGCCGCCCCCGTCCAGGCGAGCACCAGCAGGGGTGCCGCGGGAGAACGCCGGGGCCGGATCCGGCGCATGGCCTGCCGTCGGCCCGCCGGCTGTGCTGGACGGTCGTCAAGGCCGTACTTCCCTTTACTTGCTGCTGCCCCGGCAGGCACCGCACACCTGGCCGGATGACCGGATGGTCGGGTGGCCGAAAACCGCCGGTGAAGGCGGGGCGTGCTCTTCAGGAGGCCCGCTCCGGGGAGAGGCGTATGAGGGCCCACTTCCCCCCATCCACCTAGTCCAGCGCACCGGCGGGGCTGAGCGTCACCGCCTCCGTGGCTCGGTGGCCGGCCGCCTGTTTCGGACACACCCGTGGCATCGCCCGTGGCTACACTCGCCGCCCATGCAACAGCTCGACCGGAAGACAAATCAGCAGAAAACGCACGGCCCTTCATCGGGTGCCGACACCCTCGCCATCCCTGTGAAGAGTGCGTGGACCACTGCCGCATTCGTCGCCGTCCGCGCCGCCAGACCGACGCCCCACACCGATGCGAGCGGCCTCGGACACGAGCTCGACTCCCCGGCCCACACAGGGCTCGCAGCAGCCGCGACCGCCCCCGGCTTCCCCCCAACAGGCCCCGATTCAGCTGTGATTAACGTCACTCCGGGGAGCGTGGTGTGAGCCGTTCGGCACGACGTCGGCACGCCCGTTCCCGTGAGCCCCGCGGGCACTGGAAGCTGCTGGCCCTGACCCTGTCCCTCGTCCTCGTCGCCCTGCTCTTCGAGGGCTGGACCCGCCATGAGGTGGACGCCGCCAAGACGCGACGCCCGTGCACCAAGCCGGTGCCCAAGGCCGTGGACGAGAGCGGGCCCGTCCTGCGCCGGATACGCGGGGACGACGTCGATTCCTCGGCCATGCCGGCGCACACCGTCGCGCTCACCTTCGACGGCGGACCCGACCCCGTATGGACCCCGCGGCTGCTCGACCTGCTGCGCAAGCATCACGCGCACGCGACCTTCTTCGTGTACGGCGCCCAGGCGGCGCGTCATCCGGAGCTGGTCCGGCGGATCCTCGACGAGGGCCACGAGATCGGCTCGAACACGTACACAGGGGCTGACCTCGGCTCCTCGTCACGGGTACGCGCCGCGATGGAGCTGACGCTCACCCAGAAGACCCTCGCCGGTTCGGCGGGCATCCGCACCGACCTGCTGCGGATGCCGTTGACGACCCAGGTGGACACGCTGTGCGGCGCCGAGTGGACGGCGGCCCGTCGCGCCGCCGCGGACGGCTATGTGCTGGTCGCCGCGAACCGGCCGGACCGCGATCCGGCCCTCGGCCTGGTGCGGCAGTTCAGCCAGACGGACCTGGGGTACGAGGAGACGAAGGTCCTGCTCGCCGATCCGCACGCCGACCGGCTCACCACCGTGACCGACGCGCTCGACATGCCCTCGGCCGACACGCGGGTGCCCGCTCTCGAACAGTGGCAGGGCAGGGCGCTGAACTGGGCCGCGACCGCTGGGCAGACGTTCACGAACGCCATGACCTGGGTGTTGCTGGCACTGGGCGTACTGGGCATGGTGCGGCTGCTGATGCTGACCTTCTTCGCCCGCGCCCACGTCCGCCGTCTCACCCGCTTCCGCCCCGGCTCGCCCTGGCTGCGCGGGGTCAACGCGCCCGTGACGGTGCTGGTCCCGGCGTACAACGAAGAGGCCGGCATCGAGTCCACCATCCACTCGCTGCTCGCCTCCACGCACCCGCACATCGAGGTCATCGTCATCGACGACGGGTCCACGGACCGGACCGCGGACCTCGCGACCTGGATCAACGACCCCCGGGTACGGGTGATCCGGCAGCCCAACTCGGGCAAGGCGGCCGCCCTCAACACCGGCCTGGCGAACGCCTCGTACGACATCGTGGTGATGGTCGACGCCGACACCGTCTTCGAGCCGGACGCCCTGTACCGGCTGATCCAGCCGCTCGCGCACCCGGCCGTCGGCGCCGTCAGCGGCAACACCAAGGTCGGCAACCGGCGCGGGCTGCTGGGCAGATGGCAGCACCTGGAGTACGTCTTCGGCTTCAACCTCGACCGGCGGATGTTCGAGGTCCTGGAGTGCATGCCGACGGTTCCCGGCGCCATCGGCGCCTTCCGCCGGGACGCGCTGCTGGGCGTCGGCGGGGTCAGCGAGGACACCCTCGCCGAGGACACCGACCTCACGATGGCGCTGTGGCGGGCCGGCTGGCGGGTGGTCTACGAGGAGTCGGCCATCGCCTGGACCGAAGTCCCCATGTCCCTGCGGCAGTTGTGGCGGCAGCGCTACCGCTGGTGCTACGGCACGCTCCAGGCGATGTGGAAACACCGCGGAGCCGTCGTCGAAGTGGGCCCGGCGGGCCGCTTCGCGCGCCGCGGACTGACGTATCTGATGCTCTTCCAGGTGATCCTGCCGCTGATCGCGCCGGTCATCGACCTCTTCGCGCTGTACGGCGTGCTCTTCCAGGATCATGTGCAGTCGCTGGGGGTGTGGTTCGCCTTCCTCGCCGTCCAACTGTGCTGCGCCGGTTACGCGTTGCGGCTCGACCGGGAGAAGCTGCGGGCCCTGTGGGCGATGACGTTCCAGCTCTTCGTCTACCGGCAGTTGATGTATCTGGTCGTCATCCAGTCCGTGGTCGCCCTGCTGGGCGGCACGCGACTGAAGTGGCATCGCATGCAGCGCTCCGGCACGGCCGCCACCGAACAGCTGAGACAGCCGGTCGGGGCGGCACGAGAGCTGTCGTCGAGGTGAGCGGGGGTTCGGCCATGCATGAGCGATACGGAAATGAGCGATACGGAGCGGAACAGGCGCCCCGCGTGATCACGGGACACGTCGTCGCGGAGTACGTCAGCCCGGAGGAGGTACGGCCGTACGGAGAACACGGGGATCAAGTCCCGCGACCGTACGAGGAACCGGAGACCGGCGGCGGCCACACCCGCGGCACCCGCCCCCGGTGGGTACGCCCCAGCCGGCGCCGACGCGTCGCACGACTGCTGCTGCTCCTGCTGTGCGCGCTGCTCGTCACCGCGGGCGGCACCTACGCCTGGGCCGCCGTCCGGCTCAACCAGGACGTCGACCTCGACGAGTCGGCGGGCCGCCCGTCGCAGGGAAAGGGCAGCACGTACCTCATCGTCGGCTCGGACAGCCGTGACGGACTGTCCGAGGAGGCCAAGGACGACCTGCACGCCGGAGGGGGCGGCGGCGGCCGCACCGACTCGATGATGCTGCTGCACACCGGCGCCCACGGCACCACGATGGTGAGCCTGCCGCGCGACTCCTGGGTGACCCTGCCGTCGTACCTGGACCCCGACACCGGCAAGCGGTACCGCCCGGCGAAGAACAAGCTGAACGCCGCCTACTCGCTGGGCGGCCCCCGCCTCCTCGTCCGCACCGTCGAGCTCAACACCGGCCTGCGCGTCGACCACTACGCGGAGATCGGCTTCGGGGGCTTCGTCGGCGTCGTGGACGCGGTCGGCGGCGTGGAGATGTGCGTGGACAGGAACATCAAGGACGAGAAGTCGGGCCTGGACCTGCGCAAGGGCTGCCACACCCTGAACGGTGCCCAGGCACTCGCGTTCGTCCGCCAACGCCACCAGGAGGCGAGCGGTGACCTGGGCCGGTCCCGCAACCAGCGGAAGTTCCTCTCCGCCCTGGCCCACAAGGCGGCCACGCCCGGCACGGCCCTCAACCCCTTCCACACCTACCCCCTTCTGAGCGCCGCGCTGGACACCCTGGTCGTGGACAAGGACATGGACCTGCCCACCCTCGCGTCCCTCTTCCAGGCGCTGAGCGGCGTCTCCGCCGGCCATGGCAGACAGCTCAACGTCCCTGTGACCGGCCCTGGCTTCAGCACCGCCAAGGGCAGCGCCGTGAGATGGGACGAGGCGAAGACGAAGACGCTCTTCACCGAGTTGAGGAACGACCGGCCGGTGAGCATCGGGAGCGACGAGGGCAAGGACTGACGGATCCGACGGCCTGACAATCCACGCTTTCCTGAATTCAGGAATCTCTGTACCGTGAAGGGGTGCTGACTCTCGCCCCCGACATCGAGGTGCTGGTCCGGTTCGGCCGTGCGCTCGCCGACCCCATCCGCTGCCGCATCCTGCTCGCGCTCCGCGAGGCCCCCGCCTACCCGGCGGACCTCGCGGACGCGCTCGGCGTCTCCCGCACGAGGCTGTCGAACCATCTGGCGTGCCTTCGGGACTGCGGCCTCGTCGTCACCGTGCCCGACGGACGGCGCACCCGATATGAGCTGGCCGACGAACGCCTCGGCCACGCCCTGGACGATCTGCGCACCGCCGTGATCGCGGTCGAGGCGGACAGGAACTGCGCCGACGCCCCGGAGAAGGGCTGCTGTTGATGACGGCCATGTCCCTCGGACCGTCCCCGGCCCGCCGCGACGCGCTCGCCCGCCGGATACGCCTGCTGGTCACCGCGACGATCATCTACAACGTCGTCGAGGCGGTCGTCGCGATCACCGCCGGCACCCTCGCCTCCTCCACCGCGCTGATCGGCTTCGGCCTGGACTCGGTCATCGAGGTTTCGTCGGCCGCCGCGGTCGCCTGGCAGTTCTCCGCCCCCGACCACGCCGTACGCGATGCCCGCGAGAAGACCACCCTGCGCATCATCGCGGCGTCGTTCTTCGCGCTCGCCGCCTACGTCACCTTCGACGCCGTCCGTGCCCTCAGCGGCTCCGGAGAGGCGGAACGCTCCATTCCAGGCATCGTGCTCGCCCTCCTGTCGCTGGCCGTGATGCCGTTCCTGTCCGCCGCCCAGCGCCGCGCCGGTCGCGAACTCGGCTCCGCCTCCGCCGTGGCCGACTCCAAGCAGACCCTGCTCTGCACCTACCTCTCCGCCGTGCTCCTGGCCGGCCTGGTCCTCAACGCCACCCTCGGCTGGTCATGGGCCGACCCCGTCGCCGCCCTCGTGATCGCCGCGATCGCCGTCAAGGAGGGCCGCGATGCCTGGCGAGGCGAAGGCTGCTGCGCCCCGACCGCCGCCTCGGCGGTGCCCTCGGACGACTCCAAAGAGGACGCGTGCGGTTGCTGGCCTTGATAACGATGGCGGGATGATGGCCGGCATGCGCATCCGCATCGACGCCGTCGACCTGCCCGGTCTCACCCGCCCCGCCTCTGCCGACGGCAAAGTCCCCGCGTACGGCAACATCCACGTCGCCGTGCAACGCCGCGACCGTCCTGCCGAACTCCTGGATCCACAGCCCGGCGACGCACCGTCCGCGACATGGACCCTGGAGTGCACCGCGAGCGCCTCGCCGACCGGCACCGTGGTCAAA
Source organism: Streptomyces sp. NPDC111802 (assembly GCF_055634335.1). NCBI lineage: Bacteria > Bacillati > Actinomycetota > Actinomycetes > Kitasatosporales > Streptomycetaceae > Streptomyces > Streptomyces sp. NPDC111802. The sequence continues at coordinate 237,631 of NZ_JBVKCZ010000005.1, forward strand.
GGTCCCTACGTACAGGACCGTCTGGGCCGGCGGTTCATCTACCTGTCATGGGGCACGGTCGACGAGTCGGGCACCTTCACGATGTTCCGCCGCGCCAAGCTGATGCTCGACGTCATCCCCGACGACGTACTCGCCGCCGCCGCACGCGACGGGCTGCTGGTCGGACGCCTCGGCCTGACCGACGCGCAGGGCGGGCCCCTGTGCGCACGCGTCGAGCCCCCTCACATCACCTGGACCGCCGGGCCGCCGATGTGAGCTTCATCGCGGTAGTGGGGTCCCGGCGTGTTCGCCGTCACCCCACGCGTCGATGACGCGGGCAGCAGCGCATGGCTCATCGACGGAGGTCATGGCTCTGTGGCCGGAGGCGCCCCGCAGGAAAGACTGCATCCACGCGGATCAATATCTGTATCCGCGAGATGAGAAATAGATGCGGTACACCACGAGTATTCCTCGGCCGCCGGCCGCATCGGAATTTTCGACCGCGCAGGGCCGGTCGCAGCATGCTAATGTCGATCTCAGTTGCAGGTGTGGTTGCCAGAAGGTTCATTTTCCGACGGGTTAATCAGCACGGCGACGCGGAATCCGCACAGGGCGAATTCCGAACATCGTCTCCGAAGGAGAAATGACATGGCTACTGGCACCGTGAAGTGGTTCAACGCGGAAAAGGGCTTCGGCTTCATCGAGCAGGACGGCGGCGGCGCTGACGTCTTCGCCCACTACTCGAACATCGCCGCCCAGGGCTTCCGCGAGCTGCAGGAAGGCCAGAAGGTGTCGTTCGACATCGCGCAGGGCCAGAAGGGCCCGACGGCCGAGAACATCGTTCCTGCCTGACACCGGCAGCAACGCATACTTCGCAGCTGGGGCCCGCACCTTGGGGTGCGGGCCCCAGCTCGCTGCTTTCAGGGCGCGTGACGGGAAGGTCTCACCTCATCACCGAACGGTGATGCCTTTCCCGTCGATCCGAATCGACGCCCATCATCTCCGGCTCGTTCTCGCGATTCTCTGCGCCGTTCATTTTGCTGCGGAAATTCCTTGCTACGTGCCTACGCGCTCACATCGAGGAAGGTTCCGCTTGAACCGCGCACGCACCGCCCGCCCGACCCGTACCTACGACCGCTCCCGGGGTTCCGCCGCCAAGTACTCGGGAGCTTCTCGGCGCTCCAAGGGCTACGAGCCTCGACGGGCCGCGCCCCAGGGCGAGTTCGCGCTGCCGGTGACGGTCACACCCGCGCTGCCCGCCGTCGAGTCGTTCGCCGACCTCGCCCTGCCGGCGCCGTTGCTGACCGCGCTCGGCCGCGAGGGCGTGACCGTACCGTTCCCCATCCAGGGCGCGACCCTGCCGAACTCGCTCGCCGGACGTGACGTGCTCGGCCGCGGCCGTACCGGGTCGGGCAAGACCCTCGCCTTCGGCCTCGCGCTACTGGCCCGCACAGCGGGCCGGCGCGCGGAGCCGCGGCAGCCGCTCGCCCTGATCCTCGTGCCCACCCGCGAGCTGGCCCAGCAGGTGACCGACGCGCTCACCCCCTACGCCCGCTCCGTGCGGCTGCGGCTGGCGACTGTGGTCGGCGGGATGTCCATCGGTAAGCAGGCCGGTGCGCTGCGGGCCGGGGCCGAGGTCGTCGTCGCGACGCCGGGGCGGCTCAAGGACCTCATCGACCGTGGCGACTGCCGACTGGACGAGGTCGCCATCACCGTCCTCGACGAGGCCGACCAGATGGCCGACATGGGCTTCATGCCGCAGGTCACCGCCCTGCTCGACCAGGTGAGCCCCGGAGGGCAGCGGATGCTCTTCTCCGCCACCCTGGACCGCAACGTCGACCTGCTCGTCCGCCGCTACCTGACGGACCCGGTGGTGCACTCCGTGGATCCGTCGGCGGGTGCGGTCACCACGATGGAGCACCACGTGCTCCATGTGCACGAAGCGGACAAGAACCGGACGACCACCGAGATCGCGGCGCGAGACGGCCGGGTGATCATGTTCCTGGACACCAAGCACGCCGTGGACCGGCTGACGAAGCACCTGCTGAACAGCGGCGTCCGCGCCGCGGCTCTGCACGGCGGCAAGTCCCAGCCGCAGCGCACACGCACGCTCGCCCAGTTCAAGACCGGACATGTGACGGTACTGGTGGCGACCAACGTCGCGGCGCGCGGGATCCACGTCGACAACCTGGACCTGGTCGTCAACGTCGACCCGCCCACCGACCACAAGGACTACCTGCACCGCGGCGGCCGTACCGCCCGCGCCGGCGAGTCCGGCAGCGTCGTCACCCTTGTGACACCCGGCCAGCGCCGCGGCATGAGCCGGCTGATGGCTTCGGCCGCCATCACCCCCCGGATCACCCCGGTTCGTTCGGGTGAGGCGGAACTGAGCCGTATCACCGGGGCCCAGGCCCCTTCCGGTGTTCCCGTCGTCATCACCGCGCCCGTCTCTGAGCGCCCCCGGCGCGCCGCGTCCTCCTCGGCTCCCTCGTCCCGGGGCCGCCGCTCCCGCCCCGCCCGGGGGCGCGCCACCGGAGGAGCGGGGCGGCGCGTGGCGCAGCAGCGGCCCGCCTTCGACTCGGCTGCCTAGAGGCATCGATCAGAAGCTCACCCATCTCCGAGGAGGCAGCTTTGACACCGGTTCAGACACAGCGACACCAGGCGGATCCTTCCCCCCTGACCATGGTCGAGGTCATGGACGCGTCCGGCCCCCGGGTCCGGGACGACATGACCGTGGAGGTCGCGCTGTCCGTCATGGCCAGTGCCCGGGTCGAGTACCTCCTCCTGTGCGACGGGGACGACCAGTGCACGGGCTCGATCACCCGGGCCGAGCTCGCCGTGCACCGCGGCAGTGCCACGTACACGGACCGGATCCGGCTACGGGACGTCCTCGGCGGCGCCTTCACCTCGCCGCGATCAGCCCGCCCGTTCTCCTTCTCCCTGTGAGGGCATCATGCGCTGTGTCATCGCCCGGTACCCGTTCGACCTGACCAAGAGCGGAGTGCTGGCGTCCATGAAGGGCGTCACGCCCGAGCTCGTCACGGGTGAGTCCGTGACCGTCGGCCGCCGCCGCTACCCCGTCAAGCAGGTGGGCCAGGTCATCACCCGACAGGACCGCCGCGACTTCACCAGCGGCGAAGTCGTCCGGGCCATGACCCGTCTCGGCTTCACCTGCCACGACCGCGTGGAGACCGCGCCCGCGCTGGTCGCCACTCCACTGCAGACCGCGTCGGCACTGTTCGGCGTCGCCTCCTTGGAGGTATGAGAACGGGCGGGTAACCGCCACCAAGGTCCCGGTGAGGGCCCTGCCGACGCGCGTCGGCAGGGCCCTCACTGGCGTCTCGCCGTCCGTTCTCCGCCTTGCACCACCGTTTGCGCAGGCCACAGGCTATGTGGTCCCCCAGATAGCTGAAATCTGTTCTTGCCAGAGTAGACATTGGGCTCTGACACGGTTAGCATTTTTCGCGTAGACAAGGTCAAGCGAGACCCGGCAGACACGAACTGGCGGGTCGCAGTAGTGCAGTACCAGTTCAGCAAGTTCAGCAAGTGGTTGGTTCAGAGGAAGGACGGAGGAGCAGACGCCATCAGGATCGCCCGGCCCGAGAAGCGCTCGGCCGGGTACCGCAAGACCCCGGAATGGAAGGTGGTCCCCGGTCACGCAGCTGCGATCCCCGCACCCCCCTTTCTGCAGGGCTGGTAGCGGAAACAGAAGGTCGGCGCAGCATTAGGGCCGACAGATGGTGTTGAATTTCCTTCGGGGCCCTGGTGCCGTACGGCACCAGGGCCCCTCGACGCGTTGCACATCGAGGTGACATGACAGCAGATACCCCTCTCAGTGATCGTCTGGACGACGACGACTACCCCGCGTACACGATGGGGCGGGCCGCCGAGATGCTCGGCGCCACCCCGGCTTTCCTCCGAGCCCTCGGCGAGGCTCGTCTGATCACTCCGTTGCGCTCGGAGGGCGGACACCGCCGGTACTCCCGCTACCAACTGCGGATCGCGGCACGCGCCCGCGAGCTAGTCGACCGGGGCACCCCGATCGAGGCCGCTTGCCGCATCGTCATCCTCGAGGACCAGCTCGAGGAGGCTCAGCGCATCAACGCCGAGTACCGCCGCCGCGCCGGGCACGAGGCGCACGTTCCCGATTCCAACTGATCACGAGACGCGTCCACCTCTCGAACGTCGTGCCCCTGGCGTGCTCTCAGCGGGTCAGCGCGATCACCACGAACACGACGGCGAAGGCTGTGACCCCGCCGGAGCAGCCCAGGGTCCAGCCCATGCGCAGGGTTTTCCTGACATTGCCCGGGGAGTGGGCCGTCGCCTTCTCGGGGTGCTCGGCGGTGTAGTGCACGGTGATGAAGTCGCCTTCGCCGCGCGTCGCCGGTCCGCCCGTCTCGTCGAAGCGCACGGCACGGCCTTCATGTGTCGTGAACTCGTAGACGTGGTGCAGTGTCGGGTTCTCGTCGCGGTAGGTCGAGTAGGTCCGCAGACAGCGCGCCTTTGCCGTCAGCCCGCTGTTCCAGGCCCGCTTGACCTCCCCGGAGCGGCGGATCACATGGGCCGACATGGACAGCGCGACGGCAGTGACCGCCGCGGCCGCCAAGAGCAGCAGGATGCCTGTCATCACTGTCTCCCGTAGTCCGACGCGCGCGCACCAACCGCCCGTTGCGACGGCGGGATGCGCAGAAACTACCTGACCGGTGGGCAGCCCAGTCGGCCGCGCGTGGCGATCAGCAGGACGACGGCCGCGGCGGTGGAGCTGAGCAGGAAGGCGTGCGCGGCGTATCCGTCGTACAGGGTGGGGAACATGTCGGACCAGGCGAGGGAGAAGTAGTTGTTGACGCCGCAGTGCAGCAGCATGGCCAGCGGCAGGCTCTCGCCGGTGCGGTTGAACACCCAGGTCATGACGAAGCTGAAGGCGATCGTGGTGGCGATGAACTCCAGCGGCGTCGTCCAGGACACGTGCGGCCCGCCCCACTCGGTCAGGAACAGCGGCAGATGCCAGGCCCCCCACAGCGGACCGACGACGAGGGTGCCGAGCAGCGGGCCGTGGCGCCGCTGCAGGCGGGGCATGGCGAACTCACGCCAGCCGGGCTCCTCGGCGAGGCCGGTGGTGATCATCTGCATGATCAGGCCGGGCAGGAACGCGGCCAGCACGGCGACCGGCGGCATCGCGGGGCCGCGGTCGGCCAGCGCGACCGAGGTGAGGGTCAGCGCGGCGGGCACCGAGAGCAGCACCACGACGTACCAGCGCCAACTGACCTTGAACTTGGTCATCCGGCCGCGCCAGGCCCGCAGCCCGCGGCGCCCCTCGGTGGCCCCGGTCACCAGGAGGGCCGACAGGATCGGGCCGAGGTAGGCGCCGGGCAGGACGCCGAGGAGCTGGCTGGTCCCGCCGGCCCCGGGAAAGGCGAAGTGCCAGACGCCCAGGCCGTTCCCGGACAGGATGTACGGCGTCCAGGCGGTCCAGCTCAGCAGATAGGCCAGTGAGAAGAACCAGGTCAGGGGGCGGCGGCGGACGCTGCCCCGCAGGCCGGAGCGGTCTTCCCGGCCTGTGTGGGCCGCTCGCGCTTCGATGCTGACGGGGGCTTGGCTGCTCACCGCGGTGTCCCTTCGGATGCTGGCTGACGTGACGTGTTCAGCACATCAGTCAGGCATCCGCGGATCATTGCCGTGCGCGCCCCGAGTGCGGGTACAGCAGGCTGTACCGCCGTCGACGTCAGTGCGTCTCAGACGGCGCCGCTGTTCGGTGAATCCGCCTTGCGGACCGCCGCTTCGGTGAGGGTGGTCGCGGTCCGTACGGCGCTGATGACGGCCTCGTCGGGACCGAGCCCGCACAGATCGGTCAGGGTGAAGAGCGCCTCGGCGCTCACGACCACCGCGAGATCCCGCTTGAGCTGGGCGAACGCGTCCGGGTCGGTCGCGCCGAGCGTGTCCTCCAGAGGGAGGAGCGCCTGGTCGATGAGTCCGAAGCGAACGCCCGGTCGCGTGGTCACCGTCTCGGGCCGGGTGATGGTGGCGGCGATCATCGCGCGCACCGCGCCCTGCCGGACGAGGATGCCGCGGAGCAGGAACTCGCAGGCGAAGGCGACGCGTTCGACGGGGTCGGCGGAGTCCGCGACCGGCGCGAGCGCTTCGGCGGGAGGCGGCCAGACGCCGGCGAGGGCCTCGCTGATCAGCGACGGGAGGTCGGGGAAGTACCGGTAGGCGGTTGCCTCGGAGACCAGGGCCGCGCGGGCGATCTCGGGCATGGTCACCTCGGCGCCCGTGGCGATGAGTTCGCGGGCGGCCTCGATGATCGCCGTACGCGTGCGCTTCTTCTGGTTGGTGCGGCCGGTGCCCGCCTGCGCAGTCATGCTGGGACCTCTCCTGTCGGTTCACCCACATCTTAGCAGTCAACTTTCTTCATGACAGTTCACTTGCATTACGAGGTCCACCTTCCCTACTCTCATGAGAGGCAGCTCTCACGAAGACGAGAATCGAAGCGCGAAGGAGCAGCAATGAGCACGGTTTCGGTGGTCGGCCCGGACGACGGCGAGACGATCCGGCTGGGCCCCACACGGATGCGCATCCTGGAGGACGGCAGCACCACCGGACACCGGATCGGGATCGGTGAGATCACCCTCGCCCCGCACACCGAAGGCCCGCCGCAGCACCGTCACGCCCAGCACGACGAGGGCTTCTACGTCGTCTCCGGCACCGTGCACTTCACCATCGGGGACACCACGCACATCGCCCCGGCCGGCACCCTCGCGATGATCCCGCCCGGCGCCCCGCACACCTTCGCCAACGCCGGCGACGAGCCGGCGGTGCTGCTCAACACCTTCACGCCCGACCTGTATGTGCAGTACTTCCGCGACCTGCGGGACATGATCGCCGGCGGCCAGGAGCTGAACGCCGAGTCGACCGTCAAGGTCATGGGCCGCTACGCCACCGTTCCCGCCACCGACTTCGCCTGACCGGCCAACTCCCCCAAGGAGCCACCATGACCAGCACCGTCCGCACCCTCACCCTCCCCTCCGGCGACCTCGACGTCACCGTCGACGACCAGGGTCTTGGCCACCCCTTCCTGCTGCTGCACGGCGGCGGCGGTCCGCAGACGGTCGCGCCGTTCGCCGGGCTGCTAGCCGACCGGCGGCCGGCCAGGGTCGTCACGCCCGTCCACCCCGGCTTCGGCGGCACCGCCCGGCCCGCCTGGCTCACCGACATCCCCACCCTCGCCCAGGCCTACGGACAACTGCTCGACGAACTCGGCCTCACGGACGTCACCGTCGTCGGCAACTCCATAGGCGGCTGGATCGCGTCCGAACTGGCCCTGCTCGGCAGCCACCGGGTCAGCAGCGTCGTCCTGGTCAACGCCGTCGGTATCGACGTCCCCGGGCACCCGATCGCCGACACCTTCTCCCTCACGCCCGCCGAGCTGTCCCGCCTCGCCTTCCACGACCCCGAGAAGTTCGCCGTCGACCCTGCCACCCTCCCGGAGGCCGCCCGCGCGGTCATGGCCGCGGGCCGCGCCGCCCTGGAGGTCTACTCCGGGCCGCACGCCATGGCCGATCCCACCCTCCGCGAGCGCCTGGCCAAGGTCACGCACCCGGCCCTGGTGGCATGGGGAGAGAGCGACGAGGTCGTCGACGCCGCGTACGGGCGTGCGTACGCCGATGCCATCCCTGAGGCCCGGTTCGAGCTGCTGCCCGGCAGCGGCCACCTGCCCCAGATCGAGACCCCCGAGCAACTCCTCGCCGTCGTCTGGGACTTCGCCGACTCCCACGCCACGAACCGGCCCTGAAGGGAAGCGTCCCGTGCCCCGACCCCGCGGCGGCCGACGGACGTCGGTCCTGGCCGTCTGCTGTCTGAGCGTCCTGCTCGTCAGCCTCGACACCACCGTCCTCAATGTCGCCCTGCCCGCCGTCCAGCGGGACCTCGGCTCCTCGGTCTCCGGGCTGCAGTGGACGCTGGACGCGTACACCATCGTGCTGGCCGCGCTGCTGACGGCGGCCGGCTCCACGGCCGACCGGGTCGGACGGCGGCGGGTGTTCCAGCTCGGCCTTGTGCTGTTCACCGGCGCCTCGGCGCTGTGCAGCCTGGCGCCGACCACCGGCTGGCTGGTGGTCTTCCGCATGGTGCAGGCGGTGGGCGGCTCCATGCTCACCCCGGTCGCCATGGCCATCCTCGCCAACACCTTCCCGGGGCCCCGGGAGCGGGCGCGGGCGATCGGCGTGTGGGGTGGTGTGGTCGGCGTCAGCATGGCCGCCGGGCCGGTCCTCGGCGGCGTACTGGTGCAGTCGGTCGGGTGGCGGTCGGTGTTCTGGCTGAATGTGCCGATCGGTCTGGCCGCGCTGGTCCTCACCGCGCTGTTCGTCCCGGAGTCCCGCGCGGCACGGGCCCGTCGCGCGGACCCGGTGGGGCAGTTGCTGGTGATCGTCCTGCTCGGCGCGCTGACGTACGCGATCATCGAAGGCCCCGGCGAGGGCTGGACCTCGCCGTTGATCGTGGCCTGTCTGGTCGCCGCCGCGGGCGCGCTCACCGGGCTCGTGGCGTACGAGGGCGGACGCGCCGAACCGCTGATCGATCCGCGGCTCTTCCACAGCCGTCCGTTCAGCGGAGCCACCCTGACCGCGCTCTTCGCGTTCGCCGCGCTCGGCGGCTTCCTCTTCTCCAACGCCCTTTATCTGCAGGGCGAGTTGGGGCTCAGTCCGCTGGAGGCGGGGCTGCGGCTGCTGCCGATGGCGGTGCTGTCGCTGGTGTGCCCGCCGTTGTCGGGGCGGATCGTGGGCAGCCGGGGTCCGCGGGTGCCGCTGCTGATCGCCGGGGCCGGCATCACCGCCAGCGGTGTGCTGGCCGTGCTCGTCACCCGCTCCACCCACCCCTCGTACGCCCTGCTGGCCCTGACGTACACGCTGTTCGGCCTGGGCTTCGGCTTCGTCAACGCGCCGATCACCGACACGGCGGTCGCCGGCCTGCCGCGTGACCGGGCGGGGGTGGCCGCCGCGGTGGCCGCGACCAGCCGGCAGGTCGGCTCCGCGATCGGCATCGCGGTGATCGGTGCCGTGGTCGCCGCCGGGTCGAGGGCGGCGGCCTGGTGGATCACCGCCGGGTGCGGCATTGCCGTACTCGCCCTGAGCGCGATGACGTCCGGCCGCGGGGCCACCCCCGACCGGACCGGACGTATCACCGGCGAGAAGTCCCGCCTCGCCGTGGACGCGAGCTGAGCCGCGGCGCCCGGACGGCGTAGGCGGACGGGGAGTTCGAGTTGTTGTGTGCGCGGTGAACTGGCCGTCACGGCCGGCCTCTTGTGACGTGCTCTCAGCCGCTCGTGCCGGGCGGCGTGGGCCGTGCCCGGGTTTCGGTCCCCTCGGGTACGTTCCCGGTGCCGCCGGGGGCAAGTCCGCACGTGCCGGACCTCGACGCCCCGTCCTGTCCCGTCAGTTCCACGACGGCCTGGCCGTCGGCGTCCCGGCTGTAGGCGATCGTGCAGGTCAGCTGACGTAGAGCAGTGCTGTCCAGGCCCTTCAGGGCGAGGGACAGGCGGGCTGTGACCTTGCCGCCCGTGGAGAGGCCGACCTCGACGGTCGCGCCGGGGCGGGCGGCGGGAAGGGAGGTGCTCAGGCCGGCGGCTCGGTCTTCCTCCCGGGGACCGGCGAGCAACGCCAGGACGACCTTCTCCGTCGGCACCGGTCCGGCCGTGTCGCCGAGCTTCTGGTCTGCGGAGCCCGACTCGGCGTATCCGCCGCCGAACCCGTCCGAGGGCTCGGTCGTCCGGATCACGGGGCTCAGCTCTCCGTCGGGGGAAGGGAAGAAGAGCAGCATGTCGTAGTCGCGGTCGAGGAAGGCCTGGAAGCTGGCGGGACCGCCCGCCTCGATGACGTCGGTCTCCTGGATACCGCAGCCACCGAGCAGCGATACGGCCGCGGCGACGGCGACGGCCGCCGCACGGCCGCGCGTCCGCGCACGCCTCATCCGCCGTCCCCCTCCGCGTGAAGCGGTATCTCGACGGTGAAGACGGCACCGCCCCCGGGCAGGTTCCCCGCGCGGATCGTGCCGCCGTGCAGCTTCACGTTCTCCAGGGTGATCGCCAGTCCGAGGCCGCTGCCCGCCGAGCGGGTGCGGGCGGCGTCGGCCTTGTAGAAGCGGTCGAAGATGTGCGGGAGCGAGTCGGGGCGGATGCCCGGACCGCTGTCCATGACCTCGGTGATCAGCACGGGCGGGGACGGGGAGCGTGTCTCGGTGCGCAGGCTCACCGTGACGGGCGCGCTGCCGTGCCGCAGGGCGTTGCCCACGAGGTTGGCGATCACGATGTCGAAGCGGCGCGGGTCGAGCCGGGCGCGGATGCCGTCGGGGAGTTCGGTGCGGACCCGGCAGTCGGTCCAGTGCCGGTTGTGAAGGGTTTTGCCGATGGCCTCGGCCACGTCGACCTCGTCGGCGTTCAGCTCGGCCGCGCGGGCGTCGAAGCGGGAGATCTCCATCAGGTCCTCGACGAGCACGGCGAGCTTTCCGGTCTCCGCGCTGACCAGCCGTACGGCCCGCGCGGTGTCGGCGTCCAGGCCGTCCGCGTCCTCGTCGAGGACCTCGGTGACGGCGAGCATTCCGGCGAGGGGGGTGCGCAGTTCGTGCGAGACGTCGGAGGCGAAGCGGCGGGCGCGCTCCTCGGCCTCGCGCAGTTCCCGTACGGTGCGCTCCAGTTGGCCCGCGGACTCGTTGAAGGTGTGTGCCAGGTCCGCCAGTTCGTCGCTGCCGCGTACCGGGATCCGGGTGTCGAGTCTGCCGCTGCCCATGCTTCGGGCCGCCCGGCTCAGTTCCCGCACCGGGCGCAGCACGCTGCGCGCGGCGAGCAGGCCGGGTATCAGCGCGACGGCGAGGCCGGGCAGGGCGCCGTCCCGGGCGGCCATGAGGAGGGCGTCGACGTTGACCTGCTCGTCGGTCATCCGCATGACGGCGTAGAGGACGAGTCCGCTGGGCAGCACGCTGTCCGGGCTTGCCTTGAAGACCATGGGCATGGCGATGGTCAGGTAGGGGACGCCGTCCTTGACGACCCGCTCGAAGCTGCCGTGGGGGTCGGCCCGCGCGGCGCGGCGCAGTTCGGGCGTGATGACGGTGGAGACGGGGTTCTCGCCCGAGGAGGCGCGGACCGAACCGTACTCGGCGAACACCACCCAGGGGTGCGGCTTGCCCTTGCGGGCGATGTCACGCAGGACGAACTCCAGGTCCTCCCCGCCCTGCACGGGCAGGGCGAAGCCCGTCTGCTGGACCTGGTCGCGGAACGACGTGACCGCCGTGTCCTGGGCGGTCTGCAGCACCGCGTTGCGGGCCTCACGGTAGGTCAGCGCGGCCGTCGTGCCGGCGCTGACGCCGGCGACCAGCAGGAAGGCGAGCAGCAGCCGGGTACGCAGCCCGAACGCCCTGACCCTCGACCGGCCGGGGCCGGGGCCCGTGCTCACAGCGGCCCGAAACGGTAGCCGAAGCCCCGCAGTGTCTGGACGTAGCGCGGGCTGCCGGCCTCGTCCTCGATCTTGCCGCGCAGCCGTGCGACGCATGCGTCGACCAGCCGGGCGTCGGCGTGGTAGCTGTGCTCCCAGACGTGCTCAAGGAGTTGCTGCCTGCTGAACACCTGCTCAGGCGCGGCGGAGAGGTGCAGCAGGAGCTTGAGCTCCGAGGGAGCGAGCGCGAGCGGCCGGCCGGCTTTGGTGACGGTCAGTCCGGTCCGGTCGATGGTGAGTGCGCCGTAGACGTCGATGGCCGAGCGGCCCGCGCCGCCGTCGTCCAGGCGGCGCAGTACGGCACGGATCCGGGCCTCGATCACCTCGGTGCGGGCGGGCTTGACGATGTAGTCGTCGGCACCGGCCTCCAGGCCGATGACCACGTCGAAGTCGTCGCCGCGCGCGGTGAGCATGATGATCGGCAGCTGGCTGCGCTCGCGGACCTGCCGACAGACCTGTACGCCGTTCATTCCGGGCAGCATCAGGTCCAGCAGCAGCAGATCGGGGCGGAACTCGGCCATCGCGGCGAGACCGGCCTCGCCGGTCGCGGCCGCCCGTACCTCGTGGCCGCGGCGGCGCAGACCGAGTTCGACCCCCTCGCGCACGGAAGGGTCGTCCTCGATGAGGAGCACGCGGGACATCGGCGGTTCTCCCTCGGTGATGGTCAGGTCCGGGCCGGACGCCGGCGCAGACCGGCGATCAGCGCGTCCAGTTCGGCGAGTCGCAGCGGACGGGCGAGCAGGGCGAAGGTGAGGACGACGACGGACGCACCGGCAGTTGCGGCGAGAAGGGCTCCCGCCCGGTGCGCGCCCAGAGCCGCGAGGTGGCCCAGCGCGGTGGCGGGGACGGCGGCGAGCAGCAGCCGCGCGTGAGCGCCGACGGCGGACGAGCGCAGGGGGCGCGCGACGGCGAGTCGGCGGCCCAGCACCCGGCCGGTCACCGCCCAGCCCGCGCACAGCGCCAGCGAGTACGCCGCCGCCATGCCCGTCACGGCCCAGCGGGCCGGCAGCAGGTGCGCGGCGGCCAGGGACAGTGCCGCGTTGAGGGCGACGATCACAAGGTTGAGCAGGAACGGCGTACGAGTGTCGGAGAGCGCGTAGAAGGCGCGGGACAGGACGTACTGGCCCGACAGGGCGACAAGTCCCGGCGCGAAGGCCATCAGGATCCCGGCCATGGCGGCCGTGTCGTCGGCGCTCGTCCTGCCGTACCCGAAGACGAGGGCCATCACCGGCTGGGCGAGGGCGAACAGCGCGCAGGCGGCGGGTACGACGGCCGAGGCGCAGACGCGCAGGGCGTGGGAGACGTCGCGGCGCACGGCGGCGGTGTCCCCGTCGGCGGCGGCCGCGCTCATCCGGGGCATCAGCGCGGTCACCACGGAGACCGTGATGATGCCGTGCGGTACGACCCACAGGGCATAGGCGTTGTTGTACGCGCCGTATCCGGGGCCGCCGTCGAGGCCCGCGGTCGTGGCGAGGCGGGTGGTGACCCAGTAGGCGGCCTGGTTGGCCAGGACCAGCAGCACCAGCCAGCCGGCCGAGCGCAGGGGGCGGGTCAGTCCGCTGCCGCGCCAGTCGAAGCGGGGCCGCCAGCGGAAGCGGGCCGCGCGCAGCGCGGGGACGAGGGCGAGTGCCTGGACGGCGATACCGGCGGTCGTGCCCCAGCCGAGCACGGCGGTCTCGGTCGCGGTGAGCGTGTCCCCGCGCCCCATGGCCAGGGCGAGGTACAGGCCGAACACGGCCATGACGACGAGGTTGTTGAGGACCGGCGCCCACATCATCGCGCCGAACCGGCCCCGTGCGTTGAGCACTTGCCCGAGCAGCGTGAACAGGCCGAGGAAGAAGATCTGAGGCAGACAGTAGCGGGCGAACGCGGTGGTCATGACCGCCTGTTGGCCGGAGTAGTCGGTGTACACGTCGATGATCGCGGGTGCGGCCCATACCGCGGTCGCGGTGATCGCCAGCAGGGCGACGACACAGACGGTGACGAGCCGGTCGGTGTACGCGGCGCCTCCGTCGTCGTGCTCCTTGGCGGCCCTGACCAGCTCGGGCACGAAGACGGCGTTCAACGCGCCGCCGAGGAGCAGGATGTAGACGATGGTGGGCAGGGCGTTGCCGACCGCGTAGCCGTCGGGGATCGGCCCGATGGTGCCGATCGCCGCCGCGACCACGGCGGAGCGGGCGAAACCGGTGGCGCGGGAGACGAGGGATCCGGCGGCCATGACGGCGCTGCCGCGGGCGGTGGAGGTCTTCGTCTCCGTGCCGGACGCCGACGTGGTCCGGTGCGTCACCTTCATCGGCGGTTCAGGTACGCCTGGAAGGCGCGGTAAAGCGTGTGGTTGGCGCTGCCGCCCAAGGGTCTCTCCCATTCCCCCAACGTCTCGACAACCTGCCCTCCGGTGCCGAGCTTCCACCGCAGCAGTCCGTACGCACGTTCCCCAGGATCGAGAGTGGAGGGTACCCCGCGCATGTCGTAGACGTCAGCGCCGAGGGCATGGGCGTCCAGCAGCATCCGCCACTGCAGGGCGTTGGAGGGCCGGACCTCGCGGCGGTGGTCGGCCGAGGCGCCGGTCTGGTACCAGGCGCGGCGTCCCACCGTGATCATCGTGTGGGCGGCCAGGATCTCTCCTCGGTGACGGGCGAGGTACAGCTTCATCCGGCCCGGTTCCTCGGCGTTGAGCGCCGCGTACTGACGCTCGTAGTAGGCGAGCGAGCGGCCGAGCCGGAAACCGTCGCGTCGCTCGGTGATGCCCAGCAGCCGGTAGAACTCGGGGAGTTCCGCCGCGCTGCCCACCGCCACCTCCACGCCCTCCTTCTGGGCTCGGCGGACATTGCGTCGCCACTCCTGGTTGAGCCCGGACCACAGGTCCTCCGGGGTGCGTCCGGCGAGCGGCACGTGGAAGACGTGCCGTGGCTGGGCGTCCCCGTCCCCTCCGGTCCTGTTCCCTCCGGTCCTGCCCCCTCCGGTCCCGTCACCGCCGCAGCGGTGCCAGCCCCGGGCCCGCAGCCGCTCGGCGACGGCGGTGCCGAGCGGGTCGACCTCACTGGCGAGGACGTCGCCCAGGCGCCGGCCCGGTCCGGTGAGCGGCTTGAGCAGGGCGGCGTCCCAGCGCCGGTAGGCGGGCGAGGGGCCGATGCGCACGGCGAAGGCGCCCGCGCGGCGCAGGTGTTCGAGCAGCGGCCCGAGCCAGCCGTCGATGTCGGGGTCGTTCCAGTCGGCGACGGGGCCTTCGGGAAGGTAGGCGAAGTACCTGCGGGTGCCGGGGAACTGCCGCAGCAGCACCAGGGCCACGCCCGTCAGTTCGCCTGCCTCCGGATCCGGTCCCCAGCCGAGCAGTTGGGCGCGCCAGCCCTCCTTGACGTCGGCCCAGGAGGGGAGTTGCAGAAAACCGGCACCCAGCGCCGCGCCGGCGGGGGTCGCGAGGAAGGCGCGGTATGTCTCCGCGGTGATGGTCCGCAGGGCGAAGCCCCGGTTCCGTGCCTGGGGCACGCGGCTGGGCGGCACGAGCAGCGCTGACACAGTCTGAGCCTCTCCTTCTCCCCGGGTCTGTCGCGGGGACACACAGGAGGCTCACAGCGGCCCATGACCGCTCCGTCCGGCGAATGTGACCGGACCATGACCGTTCCTCACCAGACGCCGTCACATAGCTCCATAGCGGCTGACCTCGGATTTTCCGGCTCTACGGTGACGACATCGCCGACTCACCACCCCCTTCCCGTACTTCCCGGAGGTCCTGTTGCCCCGCACACGCGTACTCGCCCATGCCCGCGTCCGGACCGCCGTCGTGGCCGCCGCCATGGCCGCCCTGCTGGCGCCGCTCGCCGCCTGCTCGTCCGGCGGCTCGCCCAGCGCGACCCCCGACACCAAGGTGAAGCCGAGCGCCGACGACCGCCCCGTCACGGTCACCGTCACTCCCACGGGAGACAAGGTCCCGGCGGGCGAGCCCGTGCGGGTCACGGCCTCGGGCGGCAGACTCACCTCGGTGACCGTCACCGACGCCGAGGGCCACCGGCTCGCCGGCAAGGTCGCCGCCGACGGCCGGTCGTGGGTCTCCGACCGCAAGGCCGTACCCGGCGCGGCGTACAAGGTGACGGCGGCGACCCGGACCGAGGGCGGAACCGCCAAGAACACCAAGGCCGCCTTCACCACGGCACCGGCGGACAAGGTCAACAAGCTCGACTGGCGACCGGGTGCCGGCGCCACCGTCGGTGTCGCCCAGCCGATCTCCCTGGTCTTCGACTATCCGGTCAAGAACAAGGCCGAGGTCGAGAAGCAGCTCAGGATCACCACCTCGGACAACACCGAGGGCTCCTGGGGCTGGATACGCGACTGGTCGGGCCGGGACCGGGTGGACTGGCGGCCCAGGACGTACTGGAAGCCCGGAACCAAGGTCACGCTGAACGCCGAGCTGAACGGCACGAACTCCGGGGCGGACGGCGGCTGGTTCGTACGCGACTACTCGACCGCCTTCACCATCGGCGCCCAGCAGATCGTCAAGGTCGACCTGTACAGCCACCGGCTCACCCTCGTACGTGACGGCGAGACGGTCCGGCGCATACCGGTCTCCGGCGGCACGCCCGGCGGCGACAAGCGCTCCTGGCGCGGAACCGCCGTGTTGATGGCCAAGGAGGGCACGATCAACATGAACTCCGAGACGGTGGGCCTCGCCGACGCCTACAACAAGATGGTCGACTACTCGATGCGGCTGACCTGGTCGGGCATGTACGCGCACGCCGCCCCGTGGAACGCCCGCTACTTCGGCAACTCCAACCACAGTTCCGGATGCATAGGAATGAGCGACACGAACGCGGCCTGGTTCTACGGCCAGGTGCGGCCGGGCGACCCGTTCGAGATCACCGGCAAGGACACCAAGGGCGTGGTGGAGCCCGGGAACGGCTTCGGCGCGTGGAATCTCTCGTGGGCCGAGTGGCAGCGGAAGAGCGCGCTGGCCTGAGAAGCGGACGCCTCGTGATCATGTCACCAGCCTGTGACAGCGCTGTCCTGGAACGAAGGCAACGGGATCCCCTCGGCTCGCGGCCCCCTCATAGAGATCGAGCAGCACCGAGCCCGCCGAAAGCACGTCGGCCTCAACCAACCGATCACCAAGGGGATTTCATGTTCGGCAACCGTCGCAAGGCCTTCCTCGTCTCCACAGCCCTCGTGGGCGGCGCCATGCTGATGACGGCCTGTCAGGACACGGCCGGGGACACCGGCGCCTCACAGGCTTCCTCGTCCCCCACCCGGTCCGGCGATGCGGCCACCCCGACCGGCTCGTCGACCGCGGGCAACGGCAAGGGCAAGGGCACCGGCAAGGGCTCCGACGCGTCGGGCAAGGGGACCGAGGACGGGGCCGGCTCCGGCGTCGACACCGGCAACGGTGGGCGGGAGCAGGTCGAGCAGAGCTGCGGCGCCAACGACATCTCCTGGAGCACCAGGTCCGAGACCCAGGCCGGCGGATACATCCTGATCATCGCGAAGGCGAAGGCGGGGATCAGCTGCTACCTGCCCGCCGCGCTTCCGACCGTGGCGTTCGGATCCGACGGCACCCAGGCGGGTCCGGCGGAGCAGGCCGTCGGCGAGCAGATCAAGCTGAGCGGGAGCACCACCGCCTACGCCGGCGTGAACCCGAAGAGCACCGGCGGGAACGGTGGCAAGGAACTGGACAGCATCATCGTCGCCGTCGGTGACAACGACCCCGACCCGGTCTCCCTGCCGGTCGGCACCATCACCGTCGAGGACCCGATCGTCACCAACTGGCACACCGCCCCGACGGACGCCGTTCCCTTCAACTGAACGGCCCCTCAGCTCGGTTCACCAGCGCCGCGCCCGCACGGAGGTCCGCACCCGGGAGCAGGCCCCGGCCCGCTCTCGACGTCGATACGACCCCCGTGCGCCCGCGTGACCGCCCCCGCGGCCCAGGCCCAGGCCTGAACCGCCACTCTGGCCCCGGGTCCGGGAGGCGTCGTCGCGGGGCGAGCCGCCAGTTTTCCAGTGGCCATCCCTCGTCGAGACGGGCGAGCAGCAGGTCCTCGACGAGCCCGGTCATCCGGGCCGACTGCGCGGAGACCCGCTGCCACGCCTGCCGCGGCTCGATCCTCGCCGCACCCCGGTCCATCAGCTCGGCGTACCCAGTGATGGACGCGAGCCGAGTGCGCAGTTCGCGTGCCCGGCCAGGAACTTGCCCATGCGCCGCTCGCCGAGTTGTCCGCGAACTCCCCCGGAATTGTCCGTGATCGGTAACGGACGCATCCCGTGGCCGCCGTCCCTCGTCCTGCCAGGTGGTCGCGAGGCGACCCGGGGATCGGCGAGGAACTGCGCGAAAGCGGGGCGGACATGGCACGGCATGGCGGCGGGCGGGGCTGGTACAGCAAGGTGATCGGTGCGGCACTGGGGGTCACGGTGCTGGCCACCGGCGCCTCCGTGTGGACCGCGCAGGCCGGTGCCGCGGGCGGCTCCGCGCCGAAGGCGACCGTGTCGGCCAAGCCGGGCAGTGCCGTCAAGCCGGTCGCGGTGACCATCGCGCACGCCTCGGACAAGGGGGCGCGAGGCGTCAACATCACCATCGACGACGGCCCCGACCCGGTGTGGACCCCTCAAGTGCTGGACGTGCTGCGGGAGTACGGGGTGAAGGCCACGTTCTGCATGGTGGGGACGCAGGCGCAGGCCCACCCGGACCTCGTGAAGAAGGTGGTCGCGGCCGGGCACCGGCTGTGCGACCACTCGGTGTCGCACGACACCACCATGGACAAGCAGTCCCAGACCTACCAGTCGCAGCAGATCCTCGACGCCGAACGCATGATCACCGAGGCGTCCGGGGGCGTACGGCCGATGTACTACCGGGCGCCCGGCGGGGCCTTCACCCCCTACAGCCGTAAGCTCGCCGCCTCCCGTGGCATGCGCCCGCTGGGCTGGAACGTGGACACCAAGGACTTCGAGCAGCCGGGCACGGATGCCATCGTCGCCACCGTCGAGCGCGAACTGCCCAACGGGCCGACCCTTCTCTTCCACGACGCGGGAGGCGACCGCTCCCAGACCGTCGAGGCCCTGCGCCGGACGCTGCCGTGGCTCAAGGAGCAGGGCTACTCGTTCGGATTTCCGGTGCGCTGAGGCCGCCCGCTACTCCAGGATCCCCAGCTCGCTGTCCGGGCGGCAGAACGCGCACGGTTCGATGTTGGGGTCCGTGAGGGCGACGCGGGCCTCGTGGGCTCTGATCGGGTGTGCGGTGCCCTCGATCATCGTGCAGTCGTCCGTGTGGATCACGGCGGGTTCCGGGCCGTCGGGTGTGCGTTTCTGCTGGACGACGAAGGCCCTTGGGCGGCCTGCACCCCGGGTGGCGGTGAAAGAGGGGAGCGCGGGTCGGCGTTGTCGCGGAGGGTCGGGGCGTGGGTGGCCTTCGGCTTCGGCGAGGGCCGCCCGTACGGCGTCTCGCTGAAGGCGCAGGTAGATTCCCACGGCTTCGCTCTCGGCGATCCGGTCCTCGATGAAGGCCAGGATCGCCCGGAGTCGCCGTGGATCAGGTGGCAGCGCGGTCATCGCCCGCACCGTTGCCCCGCGCGGTGAAGCTCCTCACCCCCAGGTCCTCTCCCCACGCCCCCGGCTGCGCAGCTCCCACCACGCCGCCGCCGATCTGCCGCGCTCCTGCCAGTAGGGGTGGAAGAGGACTGCGGTCGACAGCCTGTACAGGCGCCGGCGCAGCTCGGTCCGGCCGGGGCGCTCGGCGAGCTGGTGGTAGGTGTGGCTCCACTCCTGCTGTGCCTGGACGAGATCGTCGGGAAACGGTCGCATGGCCGGATTCAATCATGTGTTCGATTTCCCGCGCCATCGCGACCGACACCTGCGGCGCCACACGACGACGTACCCCTCGCCGAGGTGGTCATCGTCACGCCGGGCCCCGATGCGCCCCGCCATTCGTGTTCGTGCCGGCCGCTCCGCTTCGGGATCGTCACGCGGGAAAGTCTGTTATGGCGAGGACACATCTCCGCACCCGCCGGAGTTAGGGTTGTTCCACTAGGCAGATGGTGCTGAACCCTTCGGAGCACGGATGCCGCGCACGCCCGGGTCCCTCGCCGCGTCCCCGAAACGAAGGTCCTATGCCCGCTGAGAACGCCCCCGTCGCCGGGAACCTCGACGACGACGACTACCCCGCCTACACCATGGGGCGGGCCGCCGACGTTCTCGGCATCACTCCCGCCTTCCTCCGGGCCGTCGGCGAGGCCGAGTTGATCACTCCCCTGCGTTCCGAAGGCGGCCACCGCCGGTACTCCCGCCGCCAGTTGCGCATCGTCGCCCGCGCCCGGGAGCTCGTCGACCAGGGCACCCCCATCGAGGCCGCGTGCCGCATCGTCTCCCTCGAGAACCAGCTCGACGACGCCCTCCGCCTGAACCTGGAGATGCGCCGGAAGCTGGACGAGCGCGGCGGCCGCAGGGGCGCGAATATCTAATCTCGCCGGTACAGAATTACCGGCCGCGGCGGGATGAGAATTTCTGACCGATCCCCAAAACCTACAGGCGTCCCGGGTCCGGGCTGTGTTAGCGTGATAGCAGTTGCAGTTTTGGTTGCCAGAGACTTGTTTCTTTGCAGAGCTTTCCGGATCTTTCCGGAGGGGTGATCATCGCGGCGACTCGGATCCGTAAAGTGCGGAGTCCGGCACTGCCCCCCAAGGGAGATTCAATATGGCATCTGGCACCGTGAAGTGGTTCAACGCGGAAAAGGGCTTCGGCTTCATCGAGCAGGACGGCGGCGGCGCTGACGTGTTCGCCCACTACTCGAACATCGCCACCTCCGGCTTCCGCGAGCTTCAGGAAGGCCAGAAGGTTACCTTCGATGTCACGCAGGGCCAGAAGGGCCCGCAGGCCGAGAACATCGTTCCCGCCTGACGCTGACGCGACTATGAGGCTGGGGCCCGCGCTCTTGGGGTGCGGGCCCCAGTCTCATTGTGTTGTCCGGGCTCCGGGACCTCGCTGAGGTCCCGGACTCCCAGGGCTCCCCGGACTCCCCGAACTTCCCGGAGTTTCCGGATTGTTGACAGCCTCGGCTCCAGTGCCGCGCTGCCTTTCGTATTTCACTCGGCTTATTCTTGTGAATCCGCGTGCGGCTCACCGCTGCTGGGCAGAATTCCTCGATACGCCGGATCGAGGAAGGTTCCTCAATGAACCGCACCCGCCGTACCGGCGGCAGCTCAGGTCGCTCCCGCGCAGACAGGAGTACCGCCCGCTCAGCGGGCAGCGCTCGCGGCGGCCGCTTCCGTGCCCAGGAGTCAGGCCGGCAGAACCCTCGGGCACGCTCCGCCGCCCGCCCGCAGGAGTTCACCCTGCCGGTCACCCTCACCGAGCCGCTGCCGGCCGTCGAGACATTCACCGAACTGGGCCTGCCCGCACGTCTGTTGGCCACGCTCGGCACCGAGGGCGTGACCGTGCCCTTCCCCATCCAGGCGGCCACGCTGCCCAACGCGCTGGCCGGACGGGATGTGCTGGGCCGAGGGCGCACCGGCTCGGGCAAGACGCTCGCCTTCGGCCTGGCCGTACTGGCCCGGCTGGACGGACAGCGGGCCGAGCCCCGACAGCCCCTCGCGCTGGTCCTCGTACCCACCCGGGAACTGGCCCAGCAGGTCACCGACGCGCTCACCCCCTATGCCCGCGCCCTGCGGGTGCGGCTCGCCACCGTGGTGGGCGGCATGGCGATCGGCCGCCAGGCGAGTGCGCTGCGCGCCGGCGCCGAGGTCGTCGTGGCGACACCCGGCCGGCTCAAGGACCTCATCGAACGGGGTGACTGCCGGCTGGACCAGGTCGCCGTCACCGTCCTGGACGAGGCCGACCAGATGGCCGACATGGGCTTCATGCCGCAGGTGACCGCGCTGCTCGACCAAGTCGGTCCCGACGGCCAGCGGTTGCTGTTCTCGGCCACCCTGGACCGCAACATCGACCTGCTGGTACGCCGCTACCTCCACGACCCCGTGGTGCACTCGGTCGACCCGTCCGCGGGAGCCGTCAGCACCATGGCGCACCATCTGCTGCACGTGCACGACGACGACAAGCACGCCACAGCGACCGAGATCGCCGCCCGCGACGGGCGAGTGATCATGTTCCTGGACACCAAGCACGCGGCTGACCGGCTGGCCAAGCACCTGCTCTCGGTAGGTGTGCGCGCCATGGCCCTGCACGGCGGCAAGTCCCAGCCGCAGCGCAACAAGACGCTCGCCCGGTTCAAGGACGGCCATGTCACGGTCCTGGTCGCCACCAACGTCGCCGCGCGCGGCATCCACGTCGACGACCTCGATCTCGTCGTGAACTTCGACCCTCCCGGCGACCACAAGGACTATCTGCACCGCGGCGGCCGTACCGCCCGCGCCGGCGAGTCCGGCACCGTCGTCACCCTCGTCCTGCCGCACCAGCGGCGCGCGATGGACCGTCTGATGGCCGACGCCGGGATCACCCCGCGTTCCGTCCGGGTCCGCCCGGGCGAGGCCGAACTGCAGCGCATCACCGGCGCCCGGCTCCCCTCCGGCGTGCCCGTCGTCCTCACCCCGCCGGCCGCCGAACAAGCCGAGCAGGGCGAACGTACGGGTGCTGCCGGCCGCGGTCGCAGGGGGCGGAGCGCCGGGCGTGGCGGCGGCGGACAGGCCGCCGGCCGGGGTGGAAGCGGGCGGGGTGCAAGCGGACGTACCGCCGCCCGGACCCGTCGCTCCACCCCGCGGAACAACCCGTAGCCCGGAAGCACCCTGGGCGTCGTCGCTCTCTGGACTCGCTCTCCGGACCCGCTCTCCGGCCCCTCTCCGACCGCCATCCCGCTCTCCGACCGCCATCCCGCTCCCCGACCCGCCATCCGGCCGCCGTCGCGCGGTCGCCCCTCCGGTGTTTCTCCCCCAACCCTCAGGAGGCATCCATGCGCTGTGTCATCGCCCGTTTCCCCTTCGACCTGATCAAGAGCGAGGTCGAACAGTCGATGAGCGGTATCTCGCCCGAACCCGTCACCGGCGTGGCCGTGACCATCAGCCGCCGGGTCTACCCCGTGATGCAGGTCGGAGAAGTGATCACCCGGCAGAACCGCCGTGACTTCACGGCGGGCGAGATGCGGCGGGCACTGACCCGGCTCGGCTTCTCCTGCCACGACGCGCCTCCGCCCGCGCCGACCGGGGAGACGCGCGCCGACGAGGGCGTTCTGGGCTGGTGACGCCTCCATTCCTGCCCCTGTCACGCGCCGACGCCCTTCGTCGGACTAGGCTCCTGGGGTATGAAGCACCCTGACGACCTGCTCGTCGCAATCGCCGCGATGGTCGAGTCGCAGCACAGCAGCCAGATGTCCCTGACCGTGGTGATCCCGGGAGCCGTCATCACAGGGCGGCTCGCGCCGGAAGCCCTGTGGAAGGAGCGGGTGGCCGAGGTCCTGCGGGATTCCGAGCACCTGGGGGGGTTCGCGGCCGCGTTCACCCCGCCACAGGGCAGCGGCGACCGCCCGCCGGAGGACGGCAAGAAGCCCTCGTACCTCCACTTCCACGTCGCCCGGATCCTGCAGGGAAGCTTCGGCATCCCCGACACGGGAGGCATGTACCGCGTCGCGCTGGAGGACGTGAGTGCCTGGACCATCGGGGACATCGGCTACTCGGACCAGTGAGACGGCGGGTGCGTCATCCGTGCGGCCTGGATAGGGTTGACAAGTAGGGAAAACGTGCCAAAACGCATCGTCGGCTGATCGATCCCTGGTCGACGGTGGATCGGATGGCGACCATGGACGCATCGACTGTCTCCCCCCAGGGCGTTTACCCCCTCCGGCAGGGTGCACCGGGCGGAGGGGGCGCGGCGCCGGCCGGTCCCGGTGAGGCGGCTGAGCACGCTGTCGCTCGGCACAGTGTGACGTTCGATGTGTTCGGCGCGCATATCGAACTGCCGCCCGCCGACCAGCTCGCTTTCCTCACGGGTGTCGGCGTGCTCGCCGCTTTCGAGATCATCGAGTGGCCGGTGGCGCTGGTCCTGGGAGTCGGGCACCAGCTCGCCCACAGCCATCACAACCGGGTGCTGCGCGAGTTCGGCGAGGCCATGGAAGAGGCCTGAGGGCCGCGAAGTGCGGGGGCCGCGGCCCGGTGATGGAATTGAGGGGTTGGGGGCGACCCATGCGCCATGGGAAGCCGTGACCACCAGAGGTGACGCCGTGACCGACGAACTCGAAGAAGTGGGCCCGATCGACTACCTGGTCGTCGAGTTCCCCGGCAACCGAATGACCGGCGAGGGGTTCCCCATCCTGGTCGACCTCGTGGACCGCGGCCTCATCCGGATCCTGGACCTGTTGTTCGTCAGGAAGGACGAGGACGGTTCCGTGACCGGCATGGAGATCGCCGACCTCACCGGCGACGGCGAACTCGACCTCTCCGTCTTCGAAGGGGCGTCGTCCGGGCTCCTGGGCCAGGACGACATCGAAGAGGCGGCCACCGCGCTGGAGCCGGGCAGCTCCGCCGGAATCCTGGTCTACGAAAACCGGTGGGCCGCGCCCTTCGCCGCCGCCCTGCGCCGTGGCGGTGCCCGCATGGTCGCCTCCGGGCGGATCCCGGTGACCGCCCTCGTCGCCGCCCTCGATGAGGCCGAAGCCGCGCCCTGAGCGGAAGAACGGCGGAACGGCAGCCGACGACGGCTGATGGACGGAAGGGGAAGGTCATGCCAGGTCTCATCCGCGGGGTCGCGCGCACGGCCGTCATCGCCGGAACGGCGACCGCCGTGTCCAACCGTGTGAACCGCCGGCAGCAGGGGCGATGGGCGGCACAGGAGCAGGCCCCCCAGCAGTACCCGTACGAAGCGCCCTCACCTCAACCGGCGTCCTACACCCAGCCGCCGGCGGCACCGTCGGCCGCCGACGACATGACCGGCAGGATCGACCAGCTCAAGCAGCTCGGCGATCTCAAGGCACAGGGTGTGCTCACCGAGGCCGAGTTCGAGGAGCAGAAGCGCCGGGTTCTGGAGCCGTGACGCCTCCGGCACCCGTCAGGACCGCAGGAACGCCAGGATGTCCGGATTGACGTCGTCCGGGTTGGTCGACAGCATGCCGTGCGGCAAGCCCTCGTAGGTCCTGAGCGTGCCGTTCTTCAGGAGCTCGACCGACAGGGGTGCCGAGTCGTCGTACGGGACGATCTGGTCGTCGGTGCCGTGGGCGACCAGGACCGGTACGTCGATCTGCTTGAGGTCCTCGGTGAAGTCGGTCTCGGAGAACGCCTTGATGCACTCGTAGTGGGCGTTGGCCGCGCCCATCATTCCCTGCCGCCACCAGTTGTCGATCAGTCCCTGCGACACCTTCGCGCCGGGGCGGTTGAAGCCGTAGAACGGCCCCGAGGGCACCTCGATGTAGAACTGGGCGCGGTTGGCGACGAGGGCCTCGCGGAAGGCGTCGAAGGTCTCGATGGGCAGGCCGCCCGGATTGGACTCCGACTTGACCATGATGGGCGGTACGGCACCCACCAGCACCGCCTTCGCGACGCGGCCGGGCTTGGCGCGGGCGACGTAGCGGGCGACCTCGCCGCCGCCGGTGGAGTGCCCGATGTGGATCGCTTCCCGCAGGTCGAGCGCGTCCGTGAGCGCGATCACGTCGGCCGCGTAGGTGTCCATGTCGTGGCCGGTGGCGCTCTGGCTCGACCGTCCGTGCCCACGGCGGTCGTGGGCGATGACCCGGTAGCCCTGCGCCAGGAAGAACAACATCTGGTTGTCCCAGTCGTCGGCGCTCAGTGGCCATCCGTGGTGGAAGACGATCGGCCGGCCGTCGCGTGGACCCCAGTCCTTGTAGAAGATGGTGGTTCCGTCGTCGGTGGTGACTGTACCCATGCTGGATCCTCCGCTCGTCCGGGCATGCCCCGGCGCCGCAGAGGTGGGTGTGGGGGGGGCACGCTGGACCGACGAATTCACGCCCTGGGGCGCGGTCCGATGTACCCACACCACACTACGGGCGGGCGGTGCGGGACACATCCGCAGACGGTCGGCCTACGCTGGACCCCGTACGTGAGGGACAGGAGGCTGACGTGGCCGAGACGACGTCGACCGAGGTGACGGTGGCCGAGGTGATGGCCGAGCTGGCCGGGCTGGAGGACCCGAAGGCCCGCGCGGTGAACGAGCGGCACGGCGACGATCACGGTGTGAACCTCGGCAGGCTGCGCGCGATCGCGAAGCGGCTGAAGACGCGGCAGGAACTCGCGTGCCGGCTCTGGGAGACGGGCGACAGCGCGGCGAGGCTGCTGGCCCTGCTGATCTGCCGGCCGAAGGCGTTCGGGCGGGACGAGTTGGACGCCATGCTGCGCGAGGCCCGGACACCCAAGGTGCACGACTGGCTCGTGAACTACGTCGTGAAGAAGAGCCCGCACTCCGAGGAGCTGCGCCTGGCCTGGTTCGCCGATCCGGATCCGGTGGTCGCGAGCGCCGGCTGGGCGCTGACCACCGAGCGCGTGGCGAAGAGGCCCGAGGGCCTCGACCTCGCGGGGCTGCTCGACGTCATCGAGTCGCGGATGAAGGACGCCCCGGATCGCCTGCAGTGGGCGATGAACCACTGCCTGGCCCAGATCGGGATCGAGCACGCCGAGTACCGGGCCCGTGCGATCGGCATCGGTGAGCGCCTGGAGGTGCTCAAGGACTACCCGACTCCCCCGGGCTGTACGTCCCCGTTCGCGCCCGTCTGGATCGACGAGATGGTGCGCCGGCAGCACGAGAAGTAGGAAGGTGCGCGCTCATCCGCGCTCATCCGCGCTCCTCTCGCGCCGCCGGCGGACAGGTCGGCGCCGTCAGGGCCGGCCGGGCAGCGACTCCAGGTAGGCGTCACCGACCGACCTCGGTACCGCCATCAGCCACGCGTCCACGACGAGGGGGGCCAGTTCCTCCGGGGTGATCGCCGGCATGCGCGCGTGGACCCAGTTGTAGCGCAGGTCGGAGGCGCGGGGCAGTTGGAACTTCTCGGGCTCGGAGGCGATCAGCGACTCGCGTTCCTCCTTGGGGAAGGCGAAGCCCATGGTCGTCTCGTCCGGGGAGACCGAGGCGTACACGATCCGGCCGACCTTGAACTTGACGTACTCCCGGATCAGGTGTTCCTCGGTGCGGGGCAGGTGCAGGGCCGCCGCGCGGACGTCCTGGAGGGTGATCACACGCACCTCCCCCGGTCCGGTGTGTAGTGGACCAGCTCGATCAGCAGGTTGGCCGGCGCGGGGGCGTACAGGAAGGCCACCGTCATTCCGTCGCGCGCGCCCTTGCAGGGCTCCGCGTCGACCGCGGTGAAGCCCTGGCCGCGCAGCCGGGCCGTCTCGCTCTCCAGGTCGTCGACCTCGAAGGCGATGTGGTACAGGCCCGCGCCCTGGCGCTGGAGGCGGCCGCTGATCGCGGAGCGCTCCTGGGTCGGGGAGACGATCTCCACGGCCGGGTTGCCCAGGCCGCCCCCGAACTGCCAGAACTCACAGGCCACTCCGTAGTCGTCGGCATGCCCTTCGTCGTATTTGCGCATGCCCAGCGTGGTCATGAAGCCGGCAACACCATCGGGGTCCTCGGTGGCCAGCCCGATGTGGTCTATGCGAAGGATCACCTTGTGTCCGATCGAGTCAATGTGATGTACGCGTAGTCGTCCAGCATCTTGGAAAGTGGTCTGCCGGGACACCCGTACAAGATGGCGAGCGCCTCCTCGTCCCGGCCGCTGTCGGCCAGAACGCGCCGGGCCCAGTCCCGGTTGAGACGCTGGTGGGCGAGATAGGCGGCCGCGTCCCGGGCTCCGTGCAGCTTCCGGGCGATGGCCTCGTCCCAGGGGACGAGGGTGTACGGGCGCAGCCCGTGGAGCAGTTTCGAGGCGGCGGTCGCGCCCAGGGTCCGGGGGCGGTCCGGTGATCCGACGCCGAGCGCGCACAGGTCGGCGTAGCACTCGCCGAGGGGCGCTATGTCGTCGTCGGTGAGTTCGCTGAGCCGGGTGCCCGGTCCAGGCAGGAGCGGGTACCAGCGCGAGGTCCACTCGCGCAGGGCGGGTCCGAAGACGTCGGTCTCGCCGGGGCGGGGGTAACGGATCCTGCATCCCCAGGAGTTCAGCCACTTCAGCGCGGCGGGCGGATCGTCGTGCGCCAGCGGTTCGTACGAGGCCACCGCGGGCGGCGTCGACGAGCCGGCGTCCAGTCCGAGGAACGCGGCCACCGCGGCCCGCAGGCTCTGCGCGGTCGGCGGGGTCCATGCGACGTCCACGGTCACGGACGTCACGTCCGTGACCGTGGGCTGCGGCTGAGGGGTCACGACGCGGATTCCCGGGCGTCGGAGGCCGTCTCCAGCGGCGGCACGGCGGGCACGTCGGCGGCCTCGACCGGCTCGCCGGAGGGGCGGCGGCGCCGGTTCAGCCGCAGGTAGAGCAGGGCGGCGCCGGCCACCGCCAGCGGCCAGAGCAGATACAGGCCGGCCATCGCCAGCAGCACCGCTACGGCGACGCACGCGCCGAGTGCGGAGGCCCTGCCCTTGGTGCCCTTGGGGAGCAGCTTCACGGCGGCGGCCACGCCGATCGCGTACACGGCCACGAAGGAGCCGGTGGTGAGCAGGACCAGCGGCTCGGTGCCGAGGCCGGTGAGCACCACGACGAACAGGGCCAGGAAGGACAGGGCGGACACGACCGCGAGGCTGCGCCTCGGCACCTCGCCGGCCACGCTGCCGCGCGACATCCAGGCGGGCAGCGCGCCGTCGCGGGCGAGGGCGGCACCGAGGTTGGCGGCACCCGCGTAGTAGGCGTTCATGGCGCCGGTGGTGAGCAGCAGCGCGGCGCCCGCGGCGAGGTAGCGGGCGTCGCCGCCCAGGCCCGCGGCCATCAGGTCGCCGAGCGGCGCGTCGGACTCCGAGGCCTTGTCGCCGAGGACGACGATGACCGCGAAGGCCACCAGCAGGTACAGCCCGCCCACGATCACGACGGCCGAGTAGGTGGCCCGGGGCAGGTCCCGCGCCGGGCGGCGGAACTCGCCCGCGAGGTGGGTGATCGCCTCCCAGCCCGCGAAGCTCCAGACCAGCAGAGCGGCCGCCGGCAGTACCGCGGACCAGCCGTGCGGGGCGAACGGTTCGAGGTTGGCCGTGTCAGCCTTCGGCAGCGACAGCGCGACCGCGATGAGCAGCAGCGTGACGAGCAGACCGGCGAGCATGAACTGGAACCGCCCCGTCACGCGCAGCCCCAGGGTGTTGGCGGCGGTGACCACGACCATCAGCCCCACGGCGGTGACGGTCGTGGTGGTGGTGCCGCCGCCCACCGCGGAGGAGACGTACGCGCCGCCGAAGAGCGCCGCCGCGGCCGCGCCGGGCGGTACGGCGAGGTAGAAGCACCAGCCGACCACCGCGGAGGCCCGCTCGCCGAACGCCTTCATGGCGTACGTGGCCACCCCGCCCGCGTCGGGATAGCGGGAGCCCAGAGCGGCGAAGGCAGCGGCCAGCGGGGCCGACAGCACGACGAGGGCCAGCCAGGCGAGCAGCGACGCGGGGCCTGCCTCCTCGGCGGCGAGTGCGGGCAGGGCGATGACCCCGGTGCCGAGCACGGCGCCCACGTACATCGCGGTGCCCTGGACCGCGCTGAGGGTGCCGCCGGAGTGTTCTGTCTTGGCTTCGCTCATGCGGGCCAGCATCGCCCGGCGGCTCTCACCGGCACCATCGGCAGTTTTGACAAGGTGCGCTAAATTACCGACATGCGTCCTCACGTGATCGCGATCGCCGTTACGGATGCCACACCGACGTTCGAACTGGCCGTGCCCTGCGAGGTGTTCGGGACCGACCGTACCGATCTCGTCGACCCCTGGTACGAGCTGCGGATGTGCGGCGACCCGTCCGGGCCGTTGCGCACGGCGGCCGGCCTGCATGTGCACACCCCCTACAGCTTCGACGACCTGCTCGACGCCGACACCATCCTCGTCTCGGCGTGCGCCCGGCCCGTCCAGCTCGATCCGCCGCCGCGGCTCGTCGAGGTGCTGCGCGAGGCCCACGGCCTGGGCAAGAGGATCGTCTCGATCTGCACCGGCGCCTATGTCCTGGCCGCGGCGGGGCTGCTGACGGGCCGTACGGCGACGACGCACTGGATGAACGCCGGGGACTTCGCGCACCGCTTCCCCGAGGTCGACTTCGTCCCCTCCGCGCTCTACACCGACGAGGGCGACATCCTCACCTCGGCCGGCACCGGCTCGGCCATCGACCTCTGTCTGCATCTGGTGCGTCAGGACCATGGCGCGGCCGTCGCCAACGAGGTGGCCCGCCGGATGGTCGTACCGCCGCACCGGGAGGGCGGCCAGTCGCAGTACACCAAGCCGGTGGTCCGGGCCGAGACGAGCAACGATCTCGCCCCGGTCCTGCAGTGGGCGCAGGAGCGGCTGCACGAGCCGCTGACCGTCCCCCAGCTCGCGCGCGTCGCCCACCTGGGCGAGCGCACGTTCGCCCGCCGGTTCCGGGACCGGCTCGGCATCACCCCGCTGCAGTGGCTGCTGCAGCAGCGGGTGCGGCTGGCGCAGGAGCTGCTGGAGACCACGGACGAGGCGGTGGAACACATCGCCAAACGCACGGGGTTCGGTACGGCCGCCAATCTCCGGTATCACTTCGGCCGGGTCACCACCGTGTCGCCGCAGACCTATCGGCATGTGTTCCGGCACCGTGCCGCACAACAGGCCAGGAATTCCGTGGACACACAGACCGTTCTGACACCGTGAACGCACCGCGGCCGTAAGGGACAACTTGCCGTCCCCGAACACCGGTTGTCCCGGGAACACCTCTTTGATTTGCTCCCTGCATGTTGCAGCGAATCGAAGCGGAACAGTTAATTCCCGGCCGGGGCCAGCCGATTCAGAACGGCTGCGTCATATTCGACGAGGACACCATCAGCTACGCCGGCCCCCTCGCCGAAGCCCCTGACACCCCGCAGGCGGAGACGGTCCGCGCCCGCACCGTGATGCCCGGACTGTGGGACTGCCACGGCCACTTCATGGGGCTGCGGTCGGCCGACCTCACCCTGCTGCCCCAGGAACCGATCGCTCTGCGGGCGGCCCGGATCACCACCGATCTGCGGGCCGCGCTGAACGCCGGAGTCACCTCCGTACGGGAGACCGGCGGCCTCGGCATCCACCTGGTCCGCGCGATCGACGAGGGCACCGTCCAGGGCCCGACGATCTACGCCGCCGGCACCACCCTGTCCACCACCGGCGGCCACGCCGACCTGCACAGCTACCCGACCTCCTGGGTGGAGGACTTCGGGCACCTCGGCGGTGAGCTGAGGCTGGCCGACGGTCCCGCGGAGTGCGCACGCGCGGCGCGGGAACAGCTGCGCCGCAACGCCAAGCTCATCAAGGTCTGCGCCTCCGGCGGTGTGCTGTCCGAGGTCGACCACCCGGTCCACCAGCAGTTCACGAACGCCGAGCTGCGCGCGATCGTGGAGGTCGCCGGGATGGCCGACCGCATCGTCGCCGCGCACTGCCACGGCAAGCCCGGCATCATGGCCTCGCTGGAGGCCGGGGTCAAAACCATCGAGCACGGCACCTACATCGACGAAGAGGCCGCCGTGGCCATGCGCGAGTGCGGCGCCATCCTCGTCACCACGCGCACGATCTTCCAGGAGCTCCTCGACAACGGGCACATGCTGCCGCCGTACGCGCTGAAGAAGCTGCAGGCGACGTCCGGCCGGCACGCCGAGGCCATCACCATCGCCCGCGAGCAGGGGGTGACGATCGCCGCGGGCACCGATGTCGCGCTCACCGGCAGCGAGATGCCCGACTCCTGGGGCCGCAACGGCCGGGAGCTGCCCCTGCTGGTGAAGACCGGCATGACCCCGCTGGACGCCATCGAGTCCGGCACCGCGATCGGCCCCGCCACGCTCGGACCGCAGGCCCCGCAGTCCGGGCAGCTGCGTGAGGGATACGACTCCGACGTCCTGATCCTCGACGAGGACCCGCTCGTGGACATCGAGGTCATCGCGCAGCCCGAGCACATCACCGGGGTCTGGAAGGCCGGAGTCCGGGTCAAGTGACCAGCCGAGGAGATGACATGAGCGACCTGAGCGACGCCGACGCACCCTGGCTGCTGGAGATCCGGCTGTTCACCGTGAAGCCGGGCGTACGGGAGGAGTTCCACCGGATCAGCAGGGACGGCACGGTCCCGCTCATGCGCGACTGCGGCATCACCGTGGTCGCCCACGGCCCCTCCCTGAACGACGAGGACGGCTACTACCTGCTGCGGGCCTTCCGTTCCGAGGAGGAGCGCGTGGAGCTCTCGCAGTCCGTCTACGCCACTGACGTATGGCTGCGGAAGTACGAGGAGGTGGTGCCGGAGATGATGACGAGCTACCAGACCTCGGTGGTGCCCGTACCGCGCCCGGCCCTGGAGGAGTTCGCCCGGAGCATGGCCATCGGCTGACCGGCCGCCTACGGCAGCACAACGGCCGCCGCCCCTCAGGGGGACGGCGGCCGTTCTGTGTGTGCGTGGGGGGGCTAGGCCTCCGCGGGCTGCGCGGCCACCTCGTCGGCCGGCTCCTTCTCCTGTGCGGGCGGTGTGCGGATGGCGGCGACTCCCAGCCCCGCCGCGGCCAGGCCGATCAGGCCGAGCAGCGGCCAGACGTCGTGGCCGATCCGTACGAACAGCAGCCCGCCGAGGACCGGGCCGATGGCCGTGCCGAGGGCGTGCATGAACTGGAAGGCGCCGATGTACCGGCTGCGCAGATGCGCCGGGCCCGCCGTCGCCGGGTGGGCGAAGACCGCGGGGCCGCCGATGATCTCACCGAGCGTCCAGACCAGCGTGGCGCCGATGATCACGGCAGCGCCCATCGGCATGCCGTACAGGCCCACACCCAGACCGACCAGGGCGAAGGACAGCCCCACCGTGACCTTGGTCCGCCACTGCTGGGTCACCTTGGTGAGCGGGAGCTCGAAGGCGATCACCATGAAGCCGTTGAGGGAGACCGCGGCCGTGTACCAGAACAGGTCGAGGTCGTGGGCCTCCACATCCAGCGGCAGCGTCGACAGGTACTGCACGTAGATGATCGCGTTGAACAGGGTGGCCGCCAGGTACAGCACATAGCGGCGGTCGCCGAGCATCGCCCGGTACCCCCCGGCCGTGCTCTCCTCCTCCGTGGGGGCCGCCTCGGCCGGGTCCGCCGTGGCCCGTCGGGGCAGGACGGCGGCCGCGACGACGGCGTAGGCCAGCGCGATCACCGCCTCGCCCCAGAAGAGCAGGGTGTAATCCTCCCCGTCGAGGTGGTAGAGCCCCAGACCGACCATGGGCGCCAGCATGGCCCCCACGTTCAGGCACCACCGGTACATGCCGAAGACGACGACCTGGCTGCTCCCCGAGGTGAGTTCGGAGAGCAGGGAGGCGGCCGCCGGCCGGTAGAGCTGGGCCATGAGGCTGGCCAGGACGATCGCCACGACGAGCGTCGGATAGCTGGGCAGGTAGAGCAGCGCCGCGGTGAGCACCGCGGTGCCGCCCATGCCCAGGATCGTCGCGTTGCGGGCCCCGAGCCGGTCCGCGAGAGTGCCGCCGAGCAGCACACCGGCCACGCCGCCCGCCCCGTAGGCGCCCAGCGCGTAGGACGCCTCGCTCTCGGAGTAACCGCGGTAGGTCAGGTAGAGCACGATGAAGACATTGAGGAATCCGCCGAGCTTGCTCAGCAGCACGCCCGCGAGGATGGTTTTCACCGCCGCCGACGAATCCCGGAACGTGGCCCAGATCGCCACGCTCTTGTCCTGCTTCTCCTCAGTTGCCATGCACGTTCACTCTTCTCTCGCATGGGTGGCGTCTTGACCGCCGCGCACGTCCAGTGCCGACTCGGCGGCGTCGAGTGCCCCGCCGCACTCCTCGATGGAGTCCCCGGTGGCGATGGCGAAGGCGATCCGCCCCCACACCGTGCCCTTCGGCGGCGGGGACACGACGGCACCGGCCTTGGCCACGGTCACCAGCTGCTCGACCGTGGCGGGCAGGCCCGTCTCCCGGAAGGAGATGGAGTCGATGAGGGTGTCGTCGTGCTCGACGTAGAAGAAGCGGATGCCCGCGACCCGCCGCTGGGACGGGGCCGTGTCGGGGGTGATGCCGCAGGCGACGCGCGCCGCGGCCAGCCCCGGGTCGATGCCCGTGGCCAGCATGCCCAGGTAGGGGATCATGTCGCCGCCGAGCCTGCCGTTGACCTCGATCAGGCGCGGGCCGGCTGCGGTCAGCATGAACTCGCTGTGGGTCCAGCCGTCCCTGAAGCCCAGCGCGGTGTGGGTGTCCTGGAGGGCGTCCAGCAGCTGCGGGTCGGTGAGCAGCGGATCGTCCGCGTCCACGAAGTGGCCGATCTCCTCCGCGTACGGCGGGTAGCCCACCACCTTGCGGCCGACGAACAGCGGTATCGCCTTGCCGTCCTGCACCACCGCGTCGACGCTGATCTCCTCGCCGGTCACCAACTCCTCGACGAGGACCGGCTGATCGGTGCTGTAGAGCAGCGGCTCGGGGTCGGGGCCCTTCATCCCGGCGGTGAACGGGAACCTGTCCGCGAGCTGCGCGGCGTCCTCGACGCGTACGACGCCGAGGCTGGCGCCGAGTCCGCGCGGCTTGAGGATCGCGGGGTATCCGACCCGGTCGGTCGCGGCCAGGGCCTCGTCGAGTGTCTTGACCGGTACGGACCGGGGCTGGGCGACACCGGCCTCGTCCAGGGCGGCCCGGGTCTGGCCCTTGTCGCGCAGCCGCCAGATCACGTCCGGCTCGCCGTTGCGCAGGCCGAGCGCCTCGGCCACGTAGGAGGCGGCGTGGATGCGTCCCTCGTCCCAGCACAGGACTCCGGCGACGGGCGTTTGCGCGTGCACTTCGCGGGCCGCGCGGGCCATCGCCGGGCCGTCGAGGGTGGTGGGCAGGACGGTCCAGCCGGAGATGAACTCCTTCTCCCAGGTGGGCTCGTCCACATGGAAGAGATGGATGTCGAACTCGGTGCGAATGGAGCGCAGCAGATACTCGCGAAACGGCCGCCATCCGGTCGCCACCACGAGCAGCAGGGGCCGCTGTCCCGTCGCCTTCTGCACTTCTCTCATGTCACCTTTCCTTTCGGGGAGTTGCGGTGGCCGAGCGCGCACGGAGGTGGACGGGTCGGCCTCACGGTAGTGCCGGATCCGAGGGGATGATCCGGAGCGTCGGTAATTCGGTGCGAGTACGTCAGGAATTCGACTCCGCGGGCCGGCCGCCGCCGGCCATCACCCGCTCCCGCACCCGTTCCTCGCGGGTGATGGGCATGCGGCGCACGGCGCGGCGCAGCATCGGCGGGGCCATCACGGACGTCACGATGGCCACCAGGACGACGATCGTGTACATCTCGGTGGACAGGATGCCGAGCCGCAGCCCGACCATGGCGATGATCACCTCGATCACCCCGCGGGCGTTCATCCCGGCGCCGAGCGCGAGGGCCTCCCAGTGGCCGAGGCGGCCCGCCCGGGCTCCCGCGTACGCCCCGGCGAACTTGCCGACGATGGCGACGAGGAGCACGAGCAGGGCGGAGCCCGCGACCTCGGGACGGGCCAGGGCGGTGAGGTCGATCCGCAGTCCGGCGGTCGCGAAGAACAGCGGGGCGAGGACGGAGACGGCGAAGATCCGCAGCGGAGACAGCGCCTCCCGGTCCACCTCCCCCGAGGACCCGATCAGCAGGCCGACGAGGAAGGCGCCGAGGATCGCCTCCATGCCGAGCGCGTGGCTGGCCACCGCCCCCAGGACGATCAGCACGGTGCACAGGGCGGGGACCGGCTCCCGGTCCGCGGACCGGGCGGACCAGCGCAGCAGCCGGCGTACCAGCGGCCGGCCGACGAACCACGCGCAGGTGAGCAGACCGGCCAGGGACACCACGGACAGGGCGACGTCCGGGCCGTGCACCCCGGTGGTGGCCATCGCCGAGACGATGGACAGCAGGAACCAGCCCGCGATGTCGTCGACCACGGCCGCGCTGACGGTCAGCTGCCCGATGTTCCGGTGCAGCAGCCCCATGTCGAACAGCGTCTTGGCGATGACCGGCAGCGCGCTGACACAGAGCGCGACCCCGGCGAACAGGGCGAAGACCGTACGGTCCACGCCGTCGACGAGAAGGGCCGCCGGGATCGCCGTGGCGACGGCCAGGCCGCCGGCGAAGGGCACCATGAGACCGCCCACGCTCACCAGGGCGGCGGTCTTCCCCTTCCGGCGGACCAGCCCGAGGTCGATGTTCATGCCGGTGATGCCCACCAGCAGCAGCACACCGAGTTGCCCCACCGCGTCCAGCAGGTGCATGGAGCCCGGCTGCTGGGGCAGCAGCCAGGCCGAGAAGCCGGGGGCCAGCGGAGTGAGCAACGACGGCCCCAGCACCACACCCGCGCACAGCTCGCCGACGACCGAGGGCATGCCGAGCCGCCCGGCCAGCCGGCCCAGGACCATCGCCGTACCCAGCAGGACGCCCACTTGCAGCAGGAACATCAGCAGCGCGTGGGCGCTCAGGGGCGGAACGGGGGACGCGGACAGGATCACGTCACACGTCCTCGCGGTAGTACCAGTTCTCGGGGTTGATCATCCCGAACGGGTTCACGGGCCCGAACCCCCCGAGGTTGTTGGCGACTTCGAAGAGCCTGATGGGGAAGTTGGGCGTGAAGATGACCGGCACCTGCTCGGCGATGAAGTCCTGGTAGGTGTAGAGCGCCTCCAGGTCGTCGGAGGTGACGGACGCCTCGATGAGCTGGTCGGCCCGGGGGTCGCTGTAGTGCCCGAAGTTGCCGCCGGCGCCGGTCTGGAACAGGATCTCGCCGCTCGGGTAGTGATAGGCCCAGCCGCCGTTCCAGCAGGTCATCTCCCACAGGCAGTCCGGTCCGGCGGCGCAGGGCGCGTCCTCGGCGACGAGCACCGAGCCGTAC
Source organism: Streptomyces sp. NPDC111802 (assembly GCF_055634335.1). NCBI lineage: Bacteria > Bacillati > Actinomycetota > Actinomycetes > Kitasatosporales > Streptomycetaceae > Streptomyces > Streptomyces sp. NPDC111802. The sequence goes on from NZ_JBVKCZ010000005.1 coordinate 273,905, forward strand.
ACCTCCTCCATGCGCAGCTCGATCCCGGCGGCCGCGGCGTCCTTGCGGTACTTCTCCATCAGCCGGGTCAGCGCCGGGCGCCCCTCCACATAACGCAGCGAGAAGCTCAGCTTGGTGCCCGCGGGGATGCCCTCGCCGGCCTGGCCGGGCCCGGTGCCGGGGTTCACGCACACGGCCGGAGTCGTGCTGGTGTCCCAGCCGTTGGCCGCCAGCAGCTCACGGGCGCGGTCGACGTCGAACGGCAGCGGCCAGGCTCCCTCGCGCTGGCGCGGGGAGACCAGGTCGGTCGCCGGGACCATCGGCACGGGGCCGTTCTGCCGGTAGGCGTACCCCTGGTAGATGTCGCGTACGGCGGAGTCCTGGTCGAGCGTGCTCTGCAGCGCCTGCCGGAAGTAGGTCTGCCGGAAGATCTTCGCCGCGACCGTGGGGTTGTTGTAGTTGAGGCAGAAGTAGCGGATGCAGAAGGCGACCTGCGGCACCAGTGTGTAGTTCTCCGCCATCGGGTTGGGCCCGCCCACGGTGGGGTCGGTGGCCGGCTCCGAGGCGAAGCTCAGCGGCAGGTAGCCGACCTGGATGCCGCCCTCGCCGTGCGGGCCGGCCTGGAGCATCTCGTACTCTTCGTCGTCCGAGAACGTCGGGACCTGGCGGAACTCGTCCAGGTAGGGCTTGTTGGGCCCCGAGTAGTGCTCGTTGGGTACGAAGGTGACCAGGCCCTCCAGCGTGTAGCTCTTCAGCCGCCAGGGGCCGCTGACCACGCTCCACACGGGGCTGTCGGCCCACCGGGTGCGGTGCGCGTTGCCCTCGTCGATGATGTCGCCCTGCTCCGCCATCAGGTAGTCGTAGACGGCGGGTACGTCGGCCACGCCGCCCGACGCGTTCGCGGGCCCGTCCGCGGTGCGGTCCCAGGCCTTGGGCAGCGGGGTGATGGTGCTGAGCTGGTTCATCAGCACCCACTTCTTCGAGTAGGCCTTGTCGAAGGTGAAGTAGACCGTGTCCTCGGCGAGTTTGCCGTAGGAGGTCAGGTTGTCCGGGAAGTAGCCGGGCACGTACTCGCCGTACCGGTCGCCCTTGACCTTCATCAGGTTGACCCAGAACAGGACGTTGTCCGCGCACAGCGTCTCGCCGTTGGACCACTTCCACGGCTTGACCCTGACCGTGACGGTCAGTCCGTCCTCGCTCCACTGCGGCGGTTCGCCGATGCTCTGGTCGTAGTCCACGTCCGGGGTGCCCTGGCTGCCGAAGTAGTACAGCGGCCGGTACATCAGCATCTGGAACTCGTAGATGTTCCGGGTCCCCATCCGCTCGGCCGGCGTGAAGGGGAAGATCACCGCGGGCGGGAACCCGGGCGCGCACGCCCAGGTCACCGTGCCGCCCTTCCTGGGCGTGGACGACGGGGTGGCCGACGGGGTGGCCGACGACATCACTTGACCTCCTTCAGATACGAGACGCCCTTCGCGGCGTGGGCTCCGTAGCGCTCCCACTCCTCGCGCAGGTCGATGCCGCCGTCCTCGCGGAGCTCCGGGGTGCTGCGGCAGTGGCCGGACACGACCTCGCCGTCGTCCAGGACCATGGAGTACGCGAAGTCCAGCGAGCCGTCGGGAGCGCAGACGCCGGTCAGGGAGCCGCGGCGGGCCCTGCCGCCGGAGAAGGTGCCCCACAGCAGGTCGCCGTCCTGCCGGTAGACCGCCGTACGACCCTGGGCCTCCGCCTCGGCGGGGCGGAACCGGCGCCCGTCGTAATTGATCATGCGTCGGCCCCCGGCGCCCGGTCGCGTATCTCGAGCGTGCAGCACTTGGAGCTGCCGCCGGACTTGAGCAGTTCGGACAGGTCCACGCCGATCGGCACGAAGCCGCGGGCCCAGAGCTCGTCGATGAGGTGGGTGGCCTGCTCGGGCAGCAGCACGTGCCGGCCGTCCGACACGGCGTTCAGTCCGAACACCGCGGCGTCGTCCTCGGTGGCCTCGATCGCGTCCGGGTACAGCTCGCGCAGGGTCGCCCGGCTCTCGGCGGTGAAGGCCGCCGGGTAGTACATGATCTCCTCGTGGTCGAGCACGGCCAGCGCGGTGTCGAGGTGGTAGAAGCGCGGGTCGACGAGGTCCAGGGTGACCACCGGCAGGCCGAGGAAGCGCTCCGCCTCGGCGTGCGAGCGCCGGTCGGTGCGGAAGCCCGTGCCGGCCAGGATCCGGTCCCCGGTGACGAGGTAGTCGCCCTCGCCCTCGTTGATGTGGACGCCGTCGTGGACCTCGTAGCCGTGCTCACGGAACCAGGCGGCGTACGCCGGGCCCTCGTCGGTGCGCTGTTCGTGCCGGAACCGGGCGGCCAGCACCTTGCCGTCGACGACGGTGGCCCCGTTGGCCGCGAAGACCATGTCGGGCAGGCCGGGGACCGGGTCGATCAGCTCCACCTGGTGGCCGAGACCCAGGAAGAGGCTGCGCAGCCGCTCCCACTGGGCGACGGCCAGCGCCGTGTCGGTGGGCTTCTCCGGCTCCATCCAGGGGTTGATGGAGTAGACGACGTCGAAGTGGACCGGCGAGCACATCAGATAGCGCCGGGGCCGCACCGTCCGCACCGGGCGGCCGCCCTGGACCGCGGTGTGCCGGCGTACGGACGTGGTGTCTTGCTGCACTGTCGATTCTCCTTGCGCAGTGGTGGTGAGCGGGAACCGTCGGGCGGTGAGGGTCAGGAGGCCGTGGCGGCGTCGTGGAGCACCGGCGTCTGCTGCCGGAACGTCACCTTGATCCGGGAGGCGAAGTCGTTCATCGTGCGGAACGCCTCCTCCTGCGAGGCCCCGGTCGTCCCCAGGAAGCCGAGGATCGTGTTGCCGTCCGGAGGGCGACGGATCACATCGCCGGGCCGGGCCGTGATCTTGAGCAGGAAGACCTTGTCCGACTCGGCGACCTCCGCCGGTACGTCGACCCGCTCGACCACGCCCGCCTCGCTGATCAGGCACATGGCGGTGATGTGGATCCCGGTCGGCTCGAAGTGCCGTACGTCGGGGCGCACTCCGCGCCCGATGTCCACCACGGCCTTGATCGGGTCGTGGTCGGCGGTCTTGCGGGCGATGAGGTCGAGGCCGCCGCCGCCGACCCGGGCGGCGATCTCCAGCAGGTGCGGCTCGCCGTTGTGGAACCTGACCTCGGCGTGCATGACGCTGCGCCGCAGCCCCTGGGCGTGCGCCCCGGCCCGGACGGCCCGGTGCACCTTCTCGATGTCCTCGGGCCCGAGCGAGGTCGGCGCGTGATGGACGTCGTCGTCGAAGGTGCCGCCCTCGGCGGTGATGCGGTCCACGATCGAGCCGAGATAGACGTCGTCGTCCCAGACGACGGCCTCCATCAGGAACTCGCGGCCGTCCAGGAAGGACTCGACCAGCAGTCCGTTCGGCCCGAGGTCCACGCCGTCGGCCTCGGAGTTGACCCAGAACAGGTCACGGATGCCCTCGGCGGCCTGGGCGTGCCGCAGGGCCATCTCCTCGGGGCTGTCGACCCGGAAGACGAAGTGACTGCCCGCGCCCAGGGTCGGCTTCAGGATGACCGGGTAGCCGAAGTCGGCCGCGGCCTGAAGCGCGTCGTCCAGGCTCTCCACCAGCCGGAACGAGGGGATCGGGGCGCCCGCCCGCTCGTACGCCTGCCGCATCAGGTACTTGTTCCTGCTGCACACGGCGGCCGGCACACCGATACCCGGCAGGCCCAGTGCCTCGGCGACCGCGGCGACGGTGATGACGGAGGACTCGGAGAAGGTGATCACCCCGTCGAAACGTTCCTCCGCATGCCATTCCCGGGCCAGGGCGACGATGTCGTCGATCTTCCGGGAGCCGGCCTTCCGATAGCGGTCGGACCGCCAGAAGTCGTCCGTGCCCTCCCCGTTGAGCACATAGAGGTCGACGCCCAGGTCCTCCACCTGCCGGTAGCGGCCGTGGTAGTAGTTCAGGTACTGCACCGTCTCCAGCGTGAGCAGCTTCATGCCGTCACCTCCGTGCGTGCGGCGCCGGTCCGGGCGGCCTGCGGCAGGCGGGGCAGCGCGAACGGCGTGATCTTCTCGGGCTGTTCGAGGTCCAGGGCCAGGTCCACGCCCGCGGCCGTCGCCTCGGCGGCGGCGTCGATGAGCAGCGGGGCGGCGCAGGCCAGCAGCGCCCGCACCTGCAGCAGCAGATCCCCGGCGGCGAGGGCCTCGTCCCCGTGGCGCAGGTCCAGGGCCGCCGCTGCCAGCCGGTCGAGCGCCGCGACGATGTTCTCCGCGGTCCGGCCCAGGTTGAAGCCGTCGAGTTCATAGGTGAGACGGAACCGCTCGATGATCGCGGCGGCCCGGTCCCGGCCCACCGCGGTGGTCGGCAGCGGGCTCGCCGCACCGGCCGGAGCGACGGCGGACAGCGCGTCCGCGAGCCGGTTCCACGGCTCGGTCAGCCGGCGTGCGGTCACCTCGGTGAGGGCCGCGGTGCTGAAGTTCGTGCGCTGGAACTCCGGTGCGGTCAGCGCCAGATAGAAGCGGACGAGGTCCCTCGGCACCTCCGCCAGCAGGTCCGCCGACCAGATCAGATGGTTGCGGCTGGTGGAGAACTTCTCGCCCTCCAGGTCGTAGAACTCGTTGCTGATGTTGGCCTCGGGCAGCACATAGCGGTCGCCGTGCGCCATCAGCAGCACAAGGTCCAGCAGACCCCAGTGGTAGACGTTGTCGAAGCCGTGGAAGTACACGAGCTCCGTCCCGCTCTCGGCCCGCCAGATCTCGTCGACGGCCTCGGTGCGCTCACCGCGTCGGTCGGCGGACCACCAGGTGCTGTACATGACCGCCGGCATGGCCTCCACCCACGGGTAGAGGATCTGGCCCGGTGTCTCCGGGAAGGGCGCCGCGATGCCCCAGTCGCCGGGCACCGTCACCGGGATCTCCGGCAGCGGACGGGCCAGCAGCTCCCTCACCAGCTGCGCGGCGTGCGGCCGCCAGCGTCCGAGCCGCTCGGCGAAGTAGGAGGTCAGCCGCTCCCGGTACTCCTCCATGGGCAGCACCAGGATGGTGACCTCCCGGGTGGTCACCGGGGAGTCCGGCTCCAGCACCGAGCGTGCGCCAAGCAGTTCGTCGCCGTTGTTGGGGTGCCCGCATCCCTCGCAGACACCTCCGGCGCTGCCGGTCAGGCAGACCGGGCAGCTGCCGGTCATCAGGCCGTCGTACAGATACCGGCCCGACTCCTCCGCATACGGCAGCCGCACGGTGCGCTCGCGCAGGCGGTCCGTCTCGTGCAGGCGGGTGAAGAACTCCAGCACCGTCGCGCGGTACCGGTCGTCGATGGGCGGCAGGCCCTGCATCGACAGGCCCATCGCGGAGATGGTGCGCTCGATCTTCGCGGTGGACTCGGTGCACAACTGCTCGGGGGACACGCCGAGTCGGCGGGCGGTGGTGGTGACGTAGGTCTGGCTGTCGTCCGTGCAGGTCGTGTAGATCACGTCCCGGCCGGCGGCGGCCAGATAGCGGCTGTAGACGTCGCCCGCGAGATACGGGCCTGCCATGTGGCCGATGTGCAGGTCCCCGTTGGGGGTGGGTGTCGCCGCCACGACGACGGCGCGGCGCCGGCTGCGCCCGCTCATGCCGTCTCCTCCTGGTGCCGGGCGGAGAACCGCTCCGCCAGCTCGGCGTCCCACCAGACCGCGTACATCTGGAAGTCGGCGTCGCCCTCGTTGACGACCTGGTGCCGGGTGCCGGGCCGGAAGTGGACGACGTCACCAGCGGTGAACGGCACCTTCCTGCCCTCGCTGAGGATCGCCGCCTCACCGGTCATGGCGATCCAGACCTCGTACTCGTGGTGGCTGTGCGGGCCGGACGCCGCGCCCGGCGGCACGACGCACCAGGAGCCCTCGAAGGGCGCGTTCAGGGCCGGCCAGGGGAACAGGCGCTGGGCGCGCAGTCCGTTGTCCGGTGCGAGGTTGTCCCGGTCGAGCTCTCGGATTTCCATGTGTGTCTCCTCTGCCGCTGGGTGCGCTGACGGGGTTGGGCCGGCCCCGGTCACAGGGCCTTGGCCAGCAGGGCCTCGTCGTCGGACGCGGCGCCACGGCGGGCCAGCAGGTCGGTCACGATGTCCTGGGAGCGCATGGCGAGCACGCTGAGCAGGGAGTCGGCGATGCCGTGCGTGGCCTCGTTGACGCCCTGGAGGTAGCAGTTGGCGGTGTACGAACCGGGCAGCCGCATCCGGTAGTTGCGGTCGACGGTGGCCTCGCCTGCGCCGGTCACGGCGGCCAGCTCCCGCACCATGGCGGGCATGTCCCGGACGAAGCCGGTGCCGCACAGCACGAGGTCGCAGCGCAGCTCGCTCCGCTCACCCGACTTGCGGTCGACGATGTCGAGGACGACCTCGTCGCCGTCCATGCGGGCCCCCGCCACATCGGTCAGGGTGAGCATCCGCATGCGCTCGGTGCCCTGCAACCGCTCCTGGTACATCTCGCGGTAGAGCGTCTCCAGCATGGCGGGGGCGAGCCCCGCGTAGTTGGTGACGTGCATCTCGCGGAGCACCTGGCGGCGGGTCTCGGACCGCGTCGCGTAGAAGTCGTCGATGAAGGACGGATAGAACAGCTCGTTGGTGAACTTGCTGGTCTGGTAGGCGTTCAGCCCGATCGAGCGCATCAGCATCGTGCACTGTGCCTCGGGGAAGCGCTGGTACGCCGCCCACAGCAGCTCGGCGGCGCTCTGCGCGCCTCCGATCACCACGATCCGGCGCACGTCACGCGGGTCGAGCGACTCGATCCGGTGGGAGTACCGCGTGCTGTGGATGACGCGCCGCTCGGGCAGCGCGCTGAGCTCGGCGGGCACGAACGCGTCCCGGCCCGCGCCGATCACCAGGTTGCGGCTGGAGATCACGGCGCCGTCGGCGGTCCGCGCCAGCCAGTGGGAGACCTCACCGCCGCGGGACGGACCGGGCTCGATCGACACGCACCGGCGCCCGTACTCGACCTGCACCTCGCGCAGCGAGGCGGCCACCCACTGCAGATAGCCGGAGATCTCCGAGCGGTACGGCGTGAAGGTGCCGAGGTTGATGAACTCGTCGAGTCTGCCGATCGAGTGCAGATAGTTCACGAAGGAGAACTCACTGCGCGGATTGCGCAGCGTCACCAGGTCCTTGAGGAACGAGACCTGGCTCTGGGTCCAGGGCAGCAGCATGCCGCGCTGCCACACGGTGTCGTCATGCTGCTCGATGATCAGCGTGCCGGCGGCGAGCTCCTTGGGAGCCAGCTCCTCCAGAGCGATACCGAGGGCGAGATTGGCCGGGCCGGCGCCGATGGCGAGGACTTCGACTTCCTGGTGCCGCAATTGGTTCCTCCCTGAGTTCCGTAATTGCGATGGCGTGGTCTCACGGACGGTTCGAAGCACCCGCCCGGAATTTCTCGACCAGCGCGACCATTTCGGTCACGGTGTAGGCGGCATGAAAGGAGCGCAGATCCAGATTGATGGCGAACTGCTTCTCCAGGCGGACCAGGGCCTCCATCGAATTCATGCTGTCCCACCCGAGCGCCGCGAGTGCCGTGTCCGCGGGGATGTCCGCGGGCTCGGCGCCCAGCACGTCGGCGATGATTTCGGTCACCGACTCCTCGATCGAATCCGTTTCACTCATGCGGGGATCCGTTCCTTTCGTTCAGTGCGATCCATTCCGGTGCGATCCCCTGCGCGGTGGCCGCGTCGAGGATGAATACGTCCGTGTCCGTGTCCGTGTCCGTGTCTTCCGGGGACGCGGCCGGGGTGAATCCGGCGCCGGTCCAGAAGTCCGCGGCGACGCCGTTGCGGTCCGAGCGCCGGAAGTGGCCCTCGATCGTGCGGACTCCGGCCTTCGCGGCCTGGCCGGCGAGCCAGCCGACGGCCGCCTGTTCCACGCCGCGGCTGAGCACCCGGCAGCTCAGGACGAGGTTGAGCACCCGCCACACCTCGGGGGTGCGCTCCACCCACAGGGCGCCGACGATGCCCTCGTCACCGAAGCGGTCGGTGACCGACACGGACAGCACCAGATGGCCGGCTTCCTCGCTCATCCGCCGGGTGGCCGCCTCGTCGTAGCGGATCCCGGTCAGGTTGAACTGGTTCGTGCGGGCGGCGAGCTGGGAGATCCGGCTGATCGTGTACTCGGTCGCGGGAGTGACCTCGACACCGAGGTTCAGCGCCTTGAGGAAGTCCTCCGAGGAGTCGAACCCGGCCGAGAAGTCCCCGCGCAGCGCACGGTTGCGGTACAGCTCGGGGCGCTTGCGGTCGGTGTCGGTGAGCGACATGACGTCGAACCAGCCGTGCCGGACCAGCGAGTCCACCAGGTACGCCGGGTCACCCGCGGCGGAGACCACCGCGACCTCCGGCAGTTCGTCCCCGACCTGCGCACGCTCGAAGTCGGAGTCGTCCATGAAGACGAACGACTCGGTGGACAGGGACAGCGCCTCGGCCGCCCGGCGCAGATTGCCCGCCTTGGCCGACCAGTCGACCATCCGCACGGAGAACGCGTCGGGCCGCAGCACCACGTCCGGATGCTCGGTGAGGACCCGGTCCACCTGGTCCTGGTCGTTCTTGCTGGCCAGGACCAGGATGACGCCCTGTTCGCGCAGCCTTGCCACCGTGCGCTGGAGCTCCGAGTAGCAGTTGCCCGGGTAGAGACCGCCCAGTTGGACGCCCTGGGCACCGACCTCCCCGAGCACGCCGCCCCACAGGGTGTTGTCCAGGTCGAGGGCGAGGACCTTGCGGGACAGACCCGAGCGGGCCTGCGCGACCCGCCGCACGAGCCGGGCCAGCAGCAGCAACGCGTCGTCGCCGTACGGCAGATCGCCGTACCGGTGCAGCCGTACGTCACATGCCTGGACCGGTGCCTCGGCCAGCTCGCCCACCAGGTCCACGGCGACCACCTGGGCGTGCTCCTCGGCGAGGCCGAGAAGGGCCGCGTTGAGCTGGTACCAGGAGCGGACCACCTGGGCCCGGGCGTGCACGCTGATGATCCCGTTACGGACGTGCGCGGGCAGCGGGACGGTGTGCACGACGACGGTGGCGGCCGTGTGGTTCAGAGCGCCGGCCAGCAGGGTGCGGAACTCCTCGAGGCGCGCCTCGATGTACTTCTCCAGCACGTCCGGCTCGGCGGCGCTGAAGTCGCCCGGCAGAAAGTACCCGGCGTCCATCAGCACGGCGACCAGGCCGGGGTCGCCGTCCCGGGTGAACGACCCGGTGGCCAGGGTCATGTCGAAGGTGCCGTAGTCCGCGGTGCGCAGAGCCGGCAGGAAGCCGGCGCCCACCAACTGGGTGCGCAGCAGGGGCTCGAACGGGCCGACGGTGCAGGTGGCCAGCACGGTCACATCGGCCTCGCGGGGCCGCTCCCCGTCCACGGTCAGGTTCTTGAGGATCCGGCCGGCCTGCCGGGCCAGGCCCGGGTCGTCGCTCTCCAGCAGTGCCCTGCGGGTGCGGGGGTCGGGCATACGTCGTTCCCGTACGGCCGCACGCAGCACGGCCGTCGGGTTGTCACTCTCACTCACGGTGCGGTGCCTTCCTGTCGGACGCGGGTCAGGCGCGGACGAGGGTGCAGTACCAGCGCATCCCGATGGAGATCCCGGTCAGCGCGACCAGGTCGCCGGGCGCGACCACGCCCTGCTCGATCAGCTCGCCGAGCGCGGTGAGCTGGTCGGCGGAGCCCATGTGGCCGTGCGCCTTGGCCAGTTCGGCGCTGGTGCGCTCCAGCGGGATGCCGAGCGGTTCGGCGAGGTCGGCGATGCCGTCCGGGTCGTTGATGTAGATGAGGTGCGTCACCTCGTCGCGGCCGACCCCGGCCCGCTTGCACGCCCCGTCGATGACGTCGAAGACGCGCGTGATGGCCGCCTGGCCGAACTCGCGAAGCCGCGCCGGGTCCTTCCGGAAGTGCTCCTGTACGCGCACATGACCGGCCGGAGCGGTCTTGCTCGACCAGCCCTCCGGGGGCACGGGTGCGACCGCGCCGCCGTAGTCGGTACGGAACCAGTCGCACAGGTCCGTGATCGTGAACTGCTCGGTGGCCAGCCAGGCGTTGCGCTGGTGGCCGCGCCGCAGGACCGCGGCCACGGCGCCGTCGCTGTGCACCGCGTTGTTGACCGTCATGCGGTTCCGGTGGAATTCGCTGACCCGGTTCACCGCGACGAACAGCACGGTGTTGATCTCCGGCTGCACGGCGAGGGTCCCGGCCACGATGCCCAGTCCGGTGACGCCCGAGGCGCAGCCCTCGTTCAGCAGCAGGGTCTGCCGGCTCTCCATCTTCAGGGCCCGGCCCAGCGCCGCCGACCCGTCCCAGTGGGGGTATTCGGGGTGCTCTGAGGTGGCCAGCACCAGCAGGTCGACGTCGTCGGCGTCGACTCCGGTGCGGGACAGGGCGTCGCGTGCGGCCCTGGCCGCCAGGTCGGTCGCGGTGATGTCGTCGGGGGCCCGGTGAAAGGTGTGGTAACCCCACCGCATTATGCGTTCCGGATCGGGGACATAGGTTCCCGCTACTTCTTCGACATTCTGGTCCGTTCCGAAGGCGTAACCGAAACCAGTAATCCCGAAGCCATGCGGAAGCTGCGCCATTGATATCTCTCTCTCGCTGCGGTTCCTGAGGCCGCGTGAAATCTTCGCCGGTCTGGATGGCCGAATCAACAGCCGGTGACCTGGGGCGAGTTGAACGAGAAAACCGAAGTTGAACGGAAAAGCTGAAGTTGAACGCACCTGGAAAAAGGTGAAGTTGAACGCGCACAAAAAAATGAGTGCGGGCCGGGAAATATCCCGGCCCGCACTCATGGCAAACGGCCTCTGGACCGTGTACGGCCGTCAGGCCAGCAACGCCGCGGCCGCCTTTCTGCTCGCGGAGACCACGGTCTTCGCCGCGCCTCCGCTGCCACCGGTGAAGGTGTGCAGTCCTGGTCCGAGGGAGCGCAGCGCCAGGCCCGCGGGATCGTGATAGCAGTCGCAGGAGGCGACGGTGCGGTCCACCGTGACGGACACGCCGAACACCTGTTGGGCGCTCTCGGCGAGCCGCTCCGCCAGCGCCATGTCCGGTGTCACCGCGTCCGGGTCGACTCCCCATCGGTCGCACGGCAGGCCGAGCAGGAAGGCGCCGTCCGAGTAGGGCCGGCCGTAGAGCCCGGAGTTCTCGTCCACGAAGGGCCCGAGCCCGTCCAGCGCCGTTGTGCACAGGCTGTACTGGATGTGCTTGGTGCGCAGACCCGCCACCGGCAGCCCGCTGCGGGCCAGCAGCCCCGGGGTCCAGGCACCCGCCGCGACGACCACCCGGTCGTATCGCAGGGTGCGGCCGTCCGCCGTCCGCACCGCCGGGTCCCGGGTCACCGCGCCGACCGCCGCCGAATGGACGGTGACCCCCTCCTCGGCCGCCGCCCGCAGTGCCGCCGTCCGCAATCGGTGCGGGGAGATGTGACCGGCGTGCCGCTCCACCACGGCGACGCAGTCGGCGGGCAGGGTGCGGAAGGGAAACTCACGGACCACCCTGTCCGGGCCGACCACCTCGGCCGAGCCCGGCAGAAAGGCGTCGACGACCTCGACCGGCTCCTTCGCGGCAGCAAAGCCCGGCAGGATGTACAGCGCTCCGGTCTCCCGGTACCCGGACCACTCGCGCAGGAGGTCGCTGCTCCTGATCTCGGCGAGGCTCTCGGCCGCCGGCCCGGTCGCCTCCACGGTGGGCTCGAACCCCCGGACCAGCCCGCCGGAGACCCTCGACGCGTCCGCCCGCCCACCCGCGCCCTCGGTGAACAGATCCACCGACGCCCCGCCCGGTGCCCGCACGGTCCGCCAGGCGAGCAGGGCGCCCGCGACCCCGCCGCCGACGATCGCGACCCTCACGTCGGCGTCACCCTTCATCCGCCCATGCCGCCCGTGCCGCGACCACCCGCCGCAGATCGTGGGTGTGGTCCGCGCCCCGGCGGCGCAGCGTCACCGGAAGTCCGTCGAGCGCGAGCATCCGCTTCGCCGACGCGAGGGTCTCCGGGGTGGCGGCGTAGCGCGGGTAGAGGAAGCGGAGCAGCAGATCCAGCACCAGATCGCCGCGGATCCGCGCGGCGGCGGGCATGTCCTTGAAGAACCGGTCGACGTACGGCTCGGTCAGCGGGGTCTGCTCGGGCTGCCAGAACCCCTCGGCCAGGGACCACAGTTCGTAGTTGGACAGGTCCGTGCGCCGCGTGATCGAGGCCCACGCCGCCTCCTTGGCGGCCGCTTGGGGCAGCGCCGCCCGGCACTTCGCCGCGAACTGCTCGGCGACGGCGCCCGGTCCGGCCGTAAGGGCCGCGGCGATGTCGCTCTCGTCCAGCCCGCCGAGCACGGCGAGCCGGTAGCGGATGCGCCAGCTGACGTCGGTGTCGAGGGTCAGTCCCGGGGGCAGCGCGTCGCCGGCCAGCCAGCCCGACAGCTCCATGGTGTCCGCGGTGAAGTCGATCAGGCCCCGGAAGAGGGTGATCAGCCGCTCGTCGTCCGCGTCGGTGCGGGCGAGCCGTTCGCGCAGGGCTCGGGCGACCCGGGCCATCGCCGCGGGCCGCTCCTCCGGCGCGAGGAAACGGTCGGCGACGTCGTGCCGGGCCTGTTCGAGGACCTCGGCCAGGATCGACAGCTCGGTCTCCTGCTGGACCATCCCGCTCACCAGCGCCAGATGCGCGGCGGCGGGGTACGTCCCGTCCTGGACGCCCAGCAGCAGGGCGCACCACACCATCGCCCTGTTGAGCGGGGACAGCTTGGGCAGCGTGTCCGGCAGCGCGGCCAGCGATCCGGGGTCGAATCCGATCTTGGCGTAGGTCAGGTCGCCGTCGTTGAGGAGGAGGAACGAGGGCGCCGGGCGGCCCACGAGCTCCGGCAGTTCGGTGCGCTCGCCGTCGATCCGGACCCGGACGGTGGTGCTGTCGTCCTCGTAGTAGAGGCCGACGTCCATGGTGTGCGGGCGCAGCACCGGATGGGTGTCGGGGGCGCCCTGGAGGACCGCGGCCCGGGTGATTCGCCCGTCGGCGACGGCGATCTCGGGGGTGAGCGTGTTGACGTTGGCCGAGTGCAGCCACTTCTCGGCCCAGTCGGTCAGATCGGTGCCGGCCGCCTCGCTCATCGCGGTGAGGAAGTCGGCGAAGGTCGCCGTGGAGTAGGCGTGCCGGGCGAAGTAGGTCCGCAGTCCGGCGTGCAGGGCGTCGTCGCCGACGTGCGCCGCGAGCTGCCGCAGGGCCGAGTGTCCCTTGAAGTACGAGATCCGGTCCAACTCCAGCTGCACGGTGCGCACATCGGGGCCCTCGATGCTGACCGGGTGGGTGGAGGGACGCTGGTCGGGCAGGTACGCCTGGCCCTTGCGGCGGGCGGCGAACGTGGTGGGCGGTCCGGGGAACCGGGTCACCTCGCTGGTGACGCGGTGCGCCATGTAGTCGGCGAGCGACTGGCCCAGCCACAGGTCGTTCCACCAGGTGTTGGTCACCAGCCCGGCGAGCCACAGCAGCGAGATGCCGTGGGCGAGGACGACGGCCCTGGTCTCACGCTCGCTGTCGGTGGCGGCCGAGCTGAACAGGTACTGCTCGCGCAGCAGTACGCAGCCGGGGTGGTCGAGCGAGAGAACGCTGAACTCGGGGGCGAAGACCTGGTCGAGCTTGGCGAAGGGGTGCTCCACGCCGAAGAGTTCGGTGTACGCGTCCAGACACTGGGCCGTGATCTCGAAGATCTCGTCGACGTCGCTCTTCAGCGAGTCCGCGAGCGAGGCCCGGCAGTGCAGGCCGAGGGGTATGCCGTGGTGCTCGGTCCGGAAGGAGGCGTACGGACCGGCGACGAGCGCGATCAGATAGGTGGCCAGGGCCGGCGACTCGGTCAGCCGCCAGCGGCCGGGGCCGGTCCGGACGGCCTCGCTGTTGCCGAGCACCTGCCAGGTCTCGGGGACCGACAGCTCGAACTCGTAGGGGGCCTTCAGGTCGGGCTGGTCGAAACAGGCGAAGACGCGCGGTGCGTTGTCGACGTATACGAAGGAATATACGTAGGTCTCGCCGTCGGCGGGATCTACATAGCGGTGGAGCCCTTCGCACTCATTCGAGTAACTCATGTCGGCCACCACGACGACTTCGTTCTCCGTGTCGATTCCGGTAAGCGGGAACCGGCCGTCCTCCAATGCCGCGGTATCCAGTTCCCGGCCGTTCAGCGTGATCGAGCGGAGCACCTTCGGCGCAATGTCCAAGAAGGTTTCCGCCCCGGGCTCACGCGCGTCGAAGCGGATTGTCGTCGTCGAGCGGAATGTGTCCGATCCGGTGGTCAGATCGAGGTCGACAGAATAGGAGCGGACCAGGAGCAGGGAACCGCGTTCTCCTGCTTCCTCGCGGGTCAGACTTGGCATACGACCTTCCTTTCGCGAGAGGCCAACGAATCGTCGTACGAAGCGCTTACAGCGTCAAGGAGAGCATAGGAATGCCGACGGCCGGGAACCTATTCGGTGCCCGGCCGCCGGCATTGACTCCATGCTCGGGTCAGACCTCTTGCCGTTGACCTTCGAGCTCGCGCGCTATATGCAGCCAGATTTCCCCGCAGGAACGCGCCACGGCCGCGATCTCATTGACCCAGTGCGGGGGCACGCCCTCGACGCCCGCCACCACGTCCCGGGTGTCGATCGTGTGCGTGTCGTACCAGCGGAACAGGGACCTGCCGGACTCCGAGTACCGCAGCAGCGGGTCCTGCAGAAGCTTGGAGCGCAGCGCCGACCAGTCGGCGGGGCCCACCGCGGCCGGCTTCGGGCGGGAGGGCGAGGGCTGATCATCGATCGTGCGTTCGACAGGCAGGTCAGGCCTGTCCTCCTCGCCGGACCCGGCGTCCTTCCCGGACAGCCGCAGCTTCGGGGGGAGCGGGTCGGCCCCCCGTTGGATCCGCTGGCGGACATCCCGCGCCGTGGCGACCGAAACCCCCGCTTGACGTGCTACTTCCCGCAGGGGCATCTCCGGGTAGGCCGTGACGACCTCGCTGGCGCGCAGCCGTCCCTGGCTGTAGTTGACCGGCCGGTATCTGCCGTCCCGACCCAAACGTACGTTCAACTGCGCCGGGTTCGCAGTTGAACGCTCCATGATCGCCCTGCGCAGAGTGGCCACGGTTCTCGCGGCCAGGCCGGTCACCGCCGCGACAGCCCGGTCGGACCAGTGGGGCTGCGCCGTGAGCACCCGGCGCGCGGCCGCCTCACGGTCCGCCCGCGACAGCGGCAGCCCATGCGTGACGTTCTCCTTCACCGCGATGAGGAAGCTCAGTTCCTCGGGGCCCTCGAAGTACCGGACCTCAATGGTCTCCTGGCCTTTCATCAACGCCGCCATAAGCCGATGCGAGCCATCGATGACGCGCATAGAACGACGGTGCACGATAATCGGCGGAAGCGAGTGTTCGACATCCGCAAGGGTCTGGGCATGCGAATGATCCTCCCCATCCAGACGGGGAGAGTCACCGGGTAGTATCGACTTTATTGGAACGGATTCGGTCGGACTCAACTCGACAGATAAGCCATGGCGCACTTCAAGGAGTTCGCCGGAAATATCGGTGTCGTTCTCTCGGAGCCCCTCCGCAGCAAGCACATCCCCCGCGTAATCCATTCAAGAATCCCCTCCCGAGAAATTGCCAACGCTCCCACCTGCGCTATTCCTAGGAATACGGATCTCACTCGCCGTGCCACTTCTCTTTTGTCGTGAAGCAGAACATCGAGAATGCCGCCGGACTGTTGAGAAGGTTACTTCAGCGGGTGCTTGCTGTCACCTGTTGCACATGAGGCCACGGCGCGGGCGGGACTGCGCAACTCGGCGAAGGTGGATTATTTCCTTCGAGCGGGTGACACGTGCATACTTTGCGGGATCGAGTCAATGCGAACGCTCGCGGCGCGGTCCACCGGGTGACTTTGCACTAGCGAGTGCTCGGCGGTCCTCGCGGGGCGTCCACCGACGGCGAAGCGGGCGCCCTCGTATCGAGGGCGCCCGCTTCGGTGGGTGCGTCAGGCCGGCGTCCTGACCGCGGAGCCCGCCGGGGACGGCTGCCGTACCACACGGCGGCGTCGGGCCGGGATGCCCATCGTCGGGTTGGCCACGCCCCAGACGGCGCCCTTGCACACCAACTCCTTGTAGACGGCGGCCAACCGGCCGGTGAGGGCCGCGTTCACAGCGCGGTCGTCGGCGGTGACGTACTGGATCAGGCCCTCCTTGCGGCCCAGCGAGACGCACTGGTTGAAGTAGCGCAGCGGCGCGTTCGGGAGCTTGCCGCCGGTCAGCCGGGCCGCGATGGAGTCGGCGGCCTGCCAGGCCATGGGGGTGCCCGAGGCGCAGGACATACGCAGCGGCTTGTCGCCGGGGCCCATCGCCATGGCCGCGTCGCCGATGGCGTACACCTCCGGATGCGAGACCGAGCGCATGGTCCCGTCGACCACGATCCGGCCGGTGCCGGTGACCTCCAGGGTGGTGGCCCGCGCGATCGGGTGGACGGCGAAGCCGGTGGTCCAGACGGTGACCGCGGCCGGGATCGTGGCGCCGTCGGCGGTGGTCACCCGGTCCGGCCCGACTGCGGTGACGGCGGCGTGCTCGTGCACCGTGATGCCGAGCCTGCCGAAGACCTTGCGCAGGTGGCGGGCGCCCTTGGGGGAGAGCCAGTCGCCGAGTCCGGCGCGGGCGACGAGGGCGACGTCCAGGTCCGGGCGGGCCTCGGCGATCTCGGTCACGGCCTCCAGACCGGTGAGGCCGCCGCCGACCACGACCACGGGCCGCCCGGCCTCCAGACCGGCCAGGCGCTCGCGCAGCCGGAGCGCTCCGGGGCGACCGGCGATCTGGTGGGCGTGCTCGGCGGCGCCGGGTACGCCGAGGTCGTTCCAGGCGCTGCCGAGGGCGTACACGAGGGTGTCGTACTCCAGCTCCTCGGGCTCGGCTCCCTCCTCACCGTGCGGGTCGACGACGCTGACCCTCCTGCGGTCGACGTCGACGCCCGTGACCCTCGCCTGCCGCAGTTCGACGCCGGTGCCCGCGAACATCTCGCTGAAGGGCCGGGGCCTGAGGTCCTGTCCGACGGCGAGCTGGTGCATCCGTACGCGCTCGACGAAGTCGGATTCGGCGTTGACGAGGGTGATGGCGACGTCCTCGCGGTGCAGTCGCTTGGCGAGACGCCCGGCGGCGATGGCTCCGGAGTATCCGGCTCCGAGGACGACGATGCGGTGCTGCATGTCCGTACTCCTGTCTTCAGCGGGTTCGCCCCTTGAACCGGGCGGCCCGCCGATTACTGACAGAAGTACGGTGTGAAGCAGGTCACATGCTGATCAGAAGGCGATGAGCAGCGGCTCCCCGTGGTCCGAGGCCGCCCAGCGCTCCGTCGCGCGTTCGAGCTTGTCGGGGTTGACCTGGTTGCGGAACCCGGCGATGCCCTCGGCGGTCACCTCCAGGCACATGACGCCGACGACCCGGCCGGCGACGACCGCCACGACGGCGGGGTCGCCGTTGGCGACAGTGGCGTAGACCTCCGGCGAGCCACCGACCAGGGAGCGCTTGGCCTGGCTCGGCTTGAACAGGCCGCGCAGGAACTTCGCGACCGCGAGGGCGCCTTCGAACGCCTTGGCGCGGGCCGGGACCTTGCCGCCGCCGTCGCCGATCGAGACGGCGTCCTGGGTGAGCAGCCGTACCAGCGGCTCGGTACGGCCGCTGGTGGCGGCCTCGAGGAACTCCTCGACGATCCGCCGGGCAGCGGCCTCGTCGACCTCGGTGCGGGCCTTGCCGGCCGCGACATGCTTCTTGGCGCGGTGGAAGATCTGCTGGCTGGCGGCCTCGGTGAGGTCGAGGATCTCGGCGATCTCCCGGTGCGGATAGCCGAAGGCCTCCCGCAGCACGTACACCGCCCGCTCGCCCGGGGAGAGGCGCTCCAGTACGGCGAGGACCGCGTACGAGACCGATTCGCGCTGCTCGGCGGTCTCGGCCGGGCCGAGCAGCGGGTCCCCCGCGAGCAGCGGCTCGGGGAGCCACTGGCCCACGTAGGTCTCGCGGCGCGCGCGGGCCGAGGTGAGCTGGTTGAGGCACAGGTTGGTGAGCACCTTCGTCAGCCAGGCCTCGGGGACCTCGACGCGGTCGACGTCGGCGGCCTGCCAGCGCAGGAAGGTCTCCTGTACGGCGTCCTCGGCCTCGCTCGCGGAGCCCAGTAGGCGGTAGGCGATGGCCCCCAGACGGGGCCTTGCCGCCTCGAACCGGTCCACGTCGTTCAGGGTCAGGGCCATGGGCCGGATCCTAGCTTTCCCTTCGGGAGCCGTAATCGGGAGCCGTCTCGGGAGCCATCTTGGGAGCCCTCTGAGGAGCCCTCTGGGGATCATCGCTTCACGTGGCGCAGGGCCGCCGCCGGGGTAGGGGCACCCCGACACCGGGAACGCCCGACGCCAGGAACCCCACGCCCAGCACCCCGTCCGACAGAAAGCCGAGAGCATGGCCATCGACGTCACCGCCCTGCGGGCCCACTTCCCCTCCCTGGAGAGCGGCCTCGCCTTCTTCGACGGACCGGGCGGAACGCAGACCCCCCGCCAGGTCGCCGACGCCATCGCCGCGACGCTCACCGGCCCCCTGTCCAACCGGGGCGAGGTCAGCCCGTCCGAGCTCAACGCCGAGCGCGCCGTCACGGACTTCCGCGCCGCGTACGCCGATCTGCTGAACGTGCCCGCGAACGGCGTCGTCCACGGACGCAGCGCCACCCAGCTGACGTACGACTTCTCGCGCCACCTCGCCAAGACCTGGCGCGCCGGCGACGAGATCGTCGTCAGCCGGCTGGACCACGACGCCAACGTCCGCCCCTGGCTGCAGGCGGCCGAGCGGGCCGGGGTGGCGGTCCGCTGGATCGAGATCGACCCGGAGACCACGGAGCTGGATCTCGGCTCCTACGAGCGGGCCCTGACATCCCGGACCCGGCTGGTCGCGGTCACGGCGGCCTCCAACGTGCTGGGCACCAAGCCGCCCCTGCGCCTGATCGCCGACCGGGCCCATGGCGTCGGCGCCCTCGTGTATGTGGACGGCGTCCACTACGCCGCACACCAACTGGTGGACGTGCCCGCGCTCGGGGCGGACCTGTTCGTCTGCTCGCCGTACAAGTTCCTCGGACCGCACTGCGGGGTGCTCGCGGCGGCGCCCGAACTGCTCGGCACCCTGCGCCCGGACAAACTCCTGCCCTCCCCCGACACCGTCCCCGAGCGTTTCGAGTACGGCACCCTGCCGTACGAGATCCTCGCGGGCGCCACCGCGGCCGTCGACTTCCTCGCCGCGACCGACCCGGGCACGGGAACCACGCGCAGGGAACGGCTGGCCCACTCGCTGGGCGCCCTGCACACGCACGAGCGGTCGCTGCGGACCCGGCTCCAGGACGGCCTGCGGGCGTTGGACGACGCGGTCACCCTGCACTCGAAGGCCGCCGACCGCACCCCGACGCTCCTGATGACCCTCGAAGGCCACGACGCACGCGAAGCCCAGGCCCACCTGGCCGCGCGCGGCGTGGTGGCACCGGCGGGGTCGTTCTACGCCCACGAGCCCTTCACCGCGCTGAAGATCGAGAACCCCGCGTTGCGCGTGGGCCTGGCCCCCTACAACACCACCGACGACGTGGACCGCTGCCTCGACGCCCTCGCCGCCTTCCTCTGAACGAGCCGCCCCGGGCCGGACAATCACGGCCGGCCCCGCGAAAGCGCGGGGCCGGCCGTGATGTCCGCTTCCGTCAGAGGCTCGTGCCGGGGTCCTGCGGGCGGATGCGGCCGCGCCAGCCGCCGCCGGTACCGCCGCCCTCGACGTAGTCCTTGAAGCGGCGCATGTCCCCCTTGACCCGGCGGTCGATCAGGCCGAGCGCGTCCGCGCCCTTCTCGGCGGCGCCGGTCGGCTCGACGTCGATCGTGAGCTCGACCCGGGTGTGCGTGTCGTCCAGCCGCTCGAACCGGACCGAACCGCGCTGCCGGGTGTCACCGCCGACGGACCGCCAGGTGATCCGGTCGTCCGCCAGCTGGTCGACGATCTCCGTGTCGAACTCGCGCCGCACCCCGCCGATGCTGGTGGTCCAGTGGTTGTGCCGGTCGTCGAGCTGCTTGACCTCGTCGACGCCCTCCATGAAGTTCGGGAAGTCCTCGAACTGCGTCCACTGGTCGTACGCCCTGCGGAGCGGGACCTCCACGTCGACCGTTTCCTTGACCGTGCTCATCGATCCCTCCTGGTCCGCTCGTCATGGGGGTCGGCCACGGTGGCCGGCCCTGCGCGTGTACGAGGCGCCGGGTACCCGGGAAATCCGGCGTAAAAGATCGTCGGCGCCCCGGTCCGCGTGTCAGGCCCGCGGAGGGGAACTCGGCGGCCATGAACGCCGAGAGAGAATTCCACGGTTCCCACTGGCTCGAGACCGCGCCGCCCGGCGCCCCCGCTCCCCCACCCGCCGGCGACCTCACCGTCGACGTCGCCGTGGTCGGCGGCGGCATCGCGGGGCTCAGTACGGCCTGGGAACTGACCCGGCGGGGACGCGAGGTGGCCGTCCTGGAGGCGGGGCGCCTCGCGGCCGGCGTCACCGGGCACACCACGGCCAAGCTCACCGCCCTGCACACCCTGGTCTACGACCGCCTGCGCCGCACCCGCGGCCCCGAGGGCGCACGGCTGTACGCCCGCTCGCAGTCCGCCGCGATCCGGCACGCCGCCGAGACCGTGGCGGAGCTGGGCATCGACTGCGAGTGGGAGGAGGCGGCGGCCTTCACCTACGCCGAGGACCCGGGGCGCGTCGGGGAGCTGCGGGCGGAGGCGGAGGCGGCACGTGAGGCGGGCCTGCCGGCCGAGTTCGTCACGGAGACGGAGCTGCCCTTCCCGGTCGCCGGAGCGGTCCGGGTGAGCGGCGAGGCCCAGTTCCATCCCCGCAAGTACCTGCTGGCACTCGCCGACGACCTGCTCCGGGGCGGCGGCTCGGTGTACGAGGACACCCGGGTCGTCGGGCTCAGCGAGGGCGAACCCTGTGTGCTGAAGACCGACGCGGGGGTGTCGGTGCGGGCCCGCGAAGTCGTGATCGCCACGCACTACCCCGTCTTCGACCGGGCCCTGCTGTTCACCCGGCTGTCGCCGCGCCGGGAGCTGGTGGTGGCCGGGGCCATCGACGCGGAGCGGGCCCTGCGTGACATGTACATCACCCCCGAGCAGGGCACCCGCTCCGTGCGCACGGCACCGCTCGGCGACGGCGAGCGCCTGCTGATCGTCACCGGGGAGCACTTCACCCCCGGCGCCGCCGACGTGGAGAAACGGTTCGCCCGGCTGTCCGGCTGGGCCGAGAGCCGCTTCCCCGAGGTCACGCTCACCCACCGGTGGGCCACCCAGGACAACGACTCCACCGACTCCGTCCCGCTCATCGGACCACTGCACCCCGGAAGCCGCCACACCTATGTGGCGACCGGGTTCGGCGGCTGGGGTCTCAGCAGCGGCATCATGGCGGGCCGGCTGCTCGGCGACCTCATGACCGGCCACGAGGTCGAGTGGAGCGGCCTGTACGATCCCCGCCGGCTGGTCTCCGTGATGCGCGAGGGCGGCGCGTTCCTGAAACACCAGGCCCAGGTGGCCCGGCACTTCGTCGGTGACCGGATAGTGCCGCTGACCGGGCCCGCGCCGGAGGACATCGCGCCCGGCGACGGCGCCGTGGTGCGGATGGGCACGGGGCAGTACGCCGTGCACCGCGACGAGAACGGTCAACTCCGGGCGGTGTCCGCCCGCTGCACCCACCTCGGCTGCCTCGTCGCCTTCAACCGTGCCGAACAGGCATGGGAGTGCCCCTGCCACGGCTCCCGCTTCGCACCGGACGGCCGTATCCTCCAGGGCCCCGCCGTACGGCCACTGAAGAAGCGCGACCTGTGACGGGTCCGACGTTTTCCGGCCATGGCCCGAGGGAACCCGGTCGGACGTCATCGAGAGCCGGTTGAGGCTCCTTTCACAGTGAGACCAGAGAGAAGTTGAAGTGCCGTGACCGCGCGCACCCTCAAGAAGGAAGTCCTGCATGTGCCCGAGACCGGCTGGACGAAGTCCCGTCATCGCCGCGGCAAGGTGATACGGACGTGCGTCGCCGCCGTGGAGGACACGAGCTCGCAGCGCGCGGCCCGCGCGAACGCCGAGTCGAACATCGTCCGGGGCGAGGACTGAGCTGCCGTCCCGCGACGAGGACCGACGTACGCCACCGACCTCGGAGCGACGGTGAAGGCTCTCGTCATCAAGGCCCGGCCCTGTCCGTGACGCCGTCGCAGGCCCCCGGCTGACGAGACCACCGAGGAAGAAGTCATGACCGCCGACGCCCTCGCCGCCGCCCCTCCGCTGCGCTGCTGGGTCCCCCGCGGTGTCTACCCCCCGCAGACCGACAGCCGGCTCCTCGGGCGGGCGATGCGCCGCGAGGGGGTGACGGCACGCACGGACGTACTCGACCTCGGCACCGGAAGCGGCATTCTCGCCGTGGAGGCGGCACGCCTGGGCGGCCGGGTCACCGCCGTCGACATCTCCTGGCGGGCGCTGGCCGCCACCTGGTGCAACGCCCGGCTGAACGGCCAGACCCTGCGCGTGCGCCACGGCGACCTGGCGGGGGCGGTGCCGGGCCGCCGCTTCGACCTGGTGCTCTCCAACCCGCCCTATGTGCCCGCCCCCGGCCCCACACCGCCCAGGGGGCGCGCCAGGGCCTGGGACGCCGGACAGGACGGACGCCTGCTGATCGACCGCCTCTGCGACACCGCGCCCGCCCTGCTGCGGCCGACCGGGACGCTGCTGCTCGTCCACTCGCATCTGTGCGGCGTCGGCGCCACGCTGAGCCGCCTGGCGGACGTCGGTCTGCGCGCGGAGGTCGTCGACCGGATCCGGCTGCCCTTCGGCCGGGTCCTGCGGTCACGGCTGGCCTGGCTGAGCGGGCAGGGGCTGACCGGCGACGGTACGACAGAGGAGCTGGTGGTGATCCGTGCCGAACACACCTGAACGCCCCCGCCGGGTCCGCGTGCGCGTGCAGCGCGACGGACCGCTGCTGGTCGAGGGGCCGGTCGACGTGGTGGGCGAGGACGGCGAGGTGACGACCTCGAACCGGTTCGCCGTGGCGATCTGCACCTGCCGCCGCAGCCGGATCTTCCCCTGGTGCGACACCAGCCACCGCCGCCGCGGCGCGCGCACCGGCGAAGGCGGGGCCGCGTGAACCAGGTGAGCGCCCGACTCCAGTCACGGCACCGGCCACCGCCGTTGCCCGCGCCGCGCGGTGCGCTCTCTTCCGCCGTGACCGCGCTGCTGCGGGGCTCGGACCGACCGGACGCCGGGGGCCTTCCGACCCCGGAGCTCGCTTCCCCCTACGGCGACGACCTGCAACTGGCTCTCTACGTCCTCTACGAGCTGCACTACCAGGGCTTCCAGGACGTGCCCGAAGACCTTGAGTGGGACGGCGCGCTGCTGGCGTACCGCGGTGCGCTCGAGGACCGTTTCCTGGGCGCGCTGCGCCGGGACGTGCCGGTCGACGGCACCGACACGGCTTCGCGGGCCCTGGACGGGCTCCAGGTCGAACCGGTGGACGCCCCGGACAGCGTCTCGCACTTCCTCCGCGACGAAGGCAATCTCGAACATCTGCGCGAATACGCGGCCCTGCGCTCGCTGTACCACCTCAAGGAGGCGGACCCGCACGCCTGGGTCATCCCCCGGCTGCACGGGCGGGCCAAGGCGGCCATGGTCGCCGTCGAGTTCGACGAGTTCGGAGGCGGCCGCGCCGACGAGATCCACGCCCAGCTGTTCGCCGACCTGATGGCGGACCTCGGGCTGGACACGGCGTACGGAGCCTATGTCGACGCGGCGCCCGCCGAGGCGCTGGCCACGGTCAATCTGATGTCCCTGCTCGGACTGCACCGAGCCCGGCGCGCGGCACTCGTCGGGCACTTCGCCGCCGTCGAGGTCACCTCGTCCCCGGCCTCGCGCCGCCTCGCCGAGGCCATGGCCCGGGTGGGCGCGGGCCCGGCGGCCGTACGGTTCTACGCCGAGCACGTGGCGGCGGACGCCGTGCATGAGCAGGTCGTACGGCATGACGTCGTCGGCGGGCTGCTGGAGAGCGAACCGCGGCTGGAGGCCGACGTGGTGTTCGGGATCCGCGCGACCCTCCATCTGGAGGACCGGCTGGCGGCCGTACTGCTCGGCGCGTGGCGCGAGGGCGGCACGGCTCTTCGTCCGTCCCGGCCTGCCCGTTTTGTTGACGAGGCATCAAACAGCCCTGACGGGGTACCCCCCGGGCCGTGAGAATAAGCGTGCTGGATGCGGGGTCCAACACAGTCCGGCTGGCTGTGTGCGACGTGGGGGACGGGGTGCCGCTTCCGGTGCACACCGCGAAGTGGAAGTTACGGCTGTCCGAACAGGTCGACGGTGACGGCTGCCTCGGCGAGGAGGCCACCGAGCATCTGGTCAAGGCGCTGAACGCGGCCGTCGACATGGCGCGGCAGTGGGACGCGCCGGAGCCGCTGGCGTTCGCGACGGCCGTGGTGCGCGACGCGCCCGACCGGGCGGACGTCCTGGATACGGTGCACAGCCGGACCGGGCTGCGGCTGCGGGTACTGCCGGGCGAGGCGGAGGCCCGTCTGACGTTCCTGGGCGCCCGGCGCTGGATGGGCTGGCGCTCGGGGCCGCTTGCGCTCTTCGACATCGGCGGGGGCTCCCTCGAAGTGGCCTTCGGCCGGGGCCGTACACCGGAGTTCGCGGCCTCCCTGCCGCTGGGCGCCAACCGGCTCACCAACGAGTTCTTCCGCACCACCGACCCGCCCATGACGTCCGAGGTACTCGCCCTGCGCCGCAAGGTGCGGCACGAGTTGCGGGACGTCTCCGCGCGCATCCGCTGGGAGCATCCGCACACCGCCGTCGCCACCTCACGGACCTTCCAGCAGCTGGCACGGCTCTGCGGCGCCGCTCCGGGCCGGCACGGCCCGTTCATCGAGCGGGTGCTGAGCCGACGCGACCTGCGCCGCTCGGTCGACCGGCTGGTCGGACTGTCCGTCGCCGAGCGGGCCGGGCTGCCCGGCATCTCCGCGCCGCGCGCCCGGCAGTCCCTGGCGGGGGCGATCATCGGCCACTCCGCGATGAAGCTCAGCGGCCTGAAGACCCTCATGATCTGCCCCTGGGCCCTGCGCGAGGGCATCCTCCTGCGCTACCTGGAGGAGGGCTCCGACTGGTGGGCCGACCTGGAACGCCACGACGCACTGAGCCAAAGCCGCGCCGGAGCCCCGCCGACCCCACGATCCCTACGCGTGGCCCCGCCCTCACCGGTGTCCTGAAGCAAAACCGACGAGCACGGACTCGGCTGGGCGACCGGGCGGCGACACGTCTGGGGGTTGGGCCGCCTGGCGGTCCGGGGTCCGGGGGTCCAGGGGGCCGGCGGTACTGGGGGGCCGGCGGTCCAGGGGGCCCGGCGGTCCAGGGGGCTGGGCGGTCCAGGGGGCTGGGCGGTCCAGGAGTCCGGGGGGCCGGGCGGCCGGGCGGCCGGGCGGCCGGGGTCCAGGGTCCGGGGGGCCGGGGGTTCGGGGGTCCGGCGGCCCAGCGGCAACACCCGCACGCCGACCGGGCGGTGACACCTCCGCAGGCCAGGCCACCCGGCGGCCCAGCAGACCGGCGGTCCGGGGGTCCGGGGGGGGCCGGGGGCCAGGGGGCCGAGGGCCAGGGGGCCGAGGGCCAGGGGGCCGAGGGCCAGGGGGCCGAGGGCCAGGGGGCCGAGGGCCAGGGGGCCGAGGGCCAGGGTCCAGGGTGCAGGGTCCGGAGTCCAGGAGTCCAGGAGTCCAGGAGTCCGGGGGCCGGGGCCGGGGGCCCGGGGGCCAGGGTGCAGGGCCCGGGGTCCAGGAGTCCGGGGGCCGGGGCCGGGGGCCGACGGTCCAGGAGTCCGGCGGTCCGGGGTCCGGGCGGCCCAGCGGCAACACCCGCACGCCGACCCGGCGGTACACCTCCGCAGGCCAGGCCGCCCGACGACCCAGCGGACCGACGGACCGGCGGCAATCCGCATGCCGACCCGGCGGTGGCATCTTCGCCGGCCAGGCCACCCGGCGACCCAGCGGACCGACGGTCCAGGGGCCCGGGGGCCCGGAGTCCGAGGCCGGGGGCCCGGGGGCCAGCGGCAAGGCCCGCAGGCCAGGCCACCCGGCGACCCAGCAGACCGGCGGTCCAGAGTCCAGAGTCCGGGGCACGGGGCCGGGGGCCGGGGTCCGGGGCCGGGGGCCGGGGGCCGACGGTCCAGGAGTCCGGCGGTCCGGGGTCCGGCGGCTCAGCGGCAACAGCCGCACGCCGGCGGTGGCACCTCCGCAGGCCAGGCCGCCCGACGACCCAGCCGACCGGCGGTCCGAGGGTCCAGCGGTCCCGGGGGTCCGGCGGCAACCCGCACGCCGACCAGGCGGTGGCACCTCCGCAGGCCAGGCCGCCCGACGACCCAGCCGACCGGCGGTCCGAGGGTCCAGCGGTCCCGGGGGTCCGGCGGCAACCCGCACGCCGACCAGGCGGTGGCACCTCCGCAGGCCAGGCCGCCCGACGACCCAGCGGACCGGCGTACCGGCGGACCGGCGGACCGGCAGACCGGCGGACCGGCAGACCGGCGGACCGGCAGACCGGCGGACCGGCGGACCGGCAACCCACCGGCAACACCCACCCACCGCCCGGGCCAGTAACCCCTCCGCATGCCGGCCACGCCCCGGGGAACCCGGCCCCCATGGGTGCAAACCACGCTGAGGCTCCGGTTCTGGAGGCCCTCATCCGGTATCAGGACGTCGACGAGCTGGGGTTCACGCCTCCCGGCCACAAGCGGGCCCGCGGTGCGGATCCGCGTGCCCGCGCGGTGCTGGGCGATGCCGTCTTCTTCGGCGACGTCCTGGCCAACGGCGGTCTGGACGACCGGCTCACCCGTGGCCAGGTGCTGGTCCGGGCCGAGCAGTTGATGGCCGATGCCGTGCACGCGGAGCACACGTTCTTCTCGACCTGCGGCAGTTCTCTGTCGGTGAAGGCCGCCATGCTGGCGGTGACGTGCCCCGGCCACCAGCTTCTCGTCGGGCGCGACGCGCACAAGTCGGTGGTCGCCGGACTCATCCTGTCCGGCGTCGACCCGGTGTGGGTGGAGCCCCAGTGGGACGCCACGCGGCACCTCGCCCATGCGCCTTCCGCGGCCGCCTACGACCGGGCGTTCGCCGAGCATCCGGACGCCGACGGGGCTTTGGTCACCAGCCCCACGCCATACGGCTCGGCGGCCGATCTCGCCGGCATCGCCGAGGTCTGCCATCGACGCGGCAGGCCGCTCATCGTGGACGAGGCGTGGGGAGCCCATCTGCCGTTCCACGACGACCTGCCGGCGTGGGCCATGGACGCGGGCGCCGACATCTGCGTCACCAGCATCCACAAGATGGGCAGCGGCCTGGAGCAGGGCTCGGTCTTCCACCTCCAGGGCGACCTCATCGACCCCGCCGAACTGGCCTCCCGGGCCGACCTCCTCGGCACGACCAGCCCGAACGTCCTGATCTACGCCGGCATAGACGCCTGGCGTCGGCAGATGGTCCAGCACGGCCACGAACTCCTCGGCGGGGCCCTGGAGCTGGCCGCACGCACCCGCACGGCCATCGAGGAGATCGACGGTTTCCACGTCAACGACGCCAATGACTTCTGCGGTCCCGGCCTCGCCGCCGACTTCGACCCGCTCCCGGTCGTCATCGACCTCGCCGAACTCGGCACCAGCGGCTACCGGGCGGCCGACCGGCTGCGGACCCACCACCACATCGACGCCCACCTGTTCGACCACCGGCGCATCAGCACTCAGCTGACCCACGCCGACGACGAGCAGACCACGGCACGGCTGCTCACGGCCCTGCGCGAGCTGGCCGACCATGCGGCGGAACTGCGGGACGCCCCTCAAGTCGCCGTCCCGTCCCCCGCCGAACTGCGGACGGACCAGGTCCTGCTGCCCCGGGACGCCTATTTCGCGAGGTACGAGAAGGTCCCCACCACCGAGGCCGCCGGCCGGATCGCCGCCGAGATGATCACTCCCTACCCGCCCGGCATCCCCGTCGTACTGCCCGGTGAGCGCCTGACCGAGCCGGTGCTGAAGTACCTGGCCACCGGGGTCGAGGCCGGTATGTTCCTGCCGGACGCGGCCGACCGCGACCTCGACACCGTACGGGTGGTCGCGGAAGAGGGGGAAGGCGGGGAAGACGCGGACGGCTGAGCGCGCGCCGCGCCGCCCCCCGAAGCCCTACCGCCCGCCGCCGCCCCGCAGACACCGCCGCAGCTCCTCCGCGTACGGCACGGCGACCCCCAGCCCGATCACCGCGGCGAGCCCCGCGAGATACGCGCCCTTCAGCGGGCGCTCCTTGGGCCGCAGGCGCCAGTCATCCGGGTGCGGTCCACCGCGCAGTGTCGCGCGGACCTGGTCGGGGTGCAGACAGGCGGTGAACGCCAGAGCCGTGAGCGGAAGCACCTCCAGGAAGCTGTGGATGTGCTGCTCGATCGGCTTGATCTCGCGTTCGCCGGTGGCCAGCGACACGTCGTACAGGGCGGTCGCGCCGTGCGCCACCGCGGCCGCGCCCATCGTGGTGAGCACCAGGGGGTTCACCCGGGCCAGCAGCCCCATGACGACCGGCACCCCGGCCTCGGTCATCATCAGCGCGTGGACCGCGGACTCCTTGGTGCCGCTGGTGCGCTCGATGTGCGTCCGCCGGTGCATCCACCAGTCCGCGAGCCCGGGCACCACCCACAGCGGCAGAATCCCGAGCAGCAGGAAGCGGCGGGCGGCGTCCTCGACATCCGCCGAGTGGGGCGGTGCCGGCGGCTCGCCGGTCCGCCGCCAGGGGCGCCGAGCCTTGCGGGGCAGAACGCGTACTGCCATGGGGGCCTCCCGTGAACGTCTCGAGCGTGCCGCCTCCCAGTACCCGCCCCGCCCCCGTGAACACCCCCCGCCCATCCCGTTAGCCCGGTCGGGCCACCGGGTACCCGGCGCCGCGTCACCGCAACCGCGAACACCGCCTCACCTGGGAGAACGTGATGCCCGACTTCGGATACTTCCTGTCGTCCGAGGAGCACAGCCCGGCCGAACTCGTCGAACAGGCCCGGATGGCCGAGCAGGCCGGCTTCGACTCCCTGTGGATCTCGGACCACTACCACCCCTGGAACGACGACCAGGGCCAGAGCCCTTTCGTGTGGACGGTGATCGGCGCCCTCTCCCAGGCCGTCTCACTGCCCGTGGAAACGGCGGTGACCTGCCCCCTCGTCCGCACGCATCCCGCCGTGATCGCCCAGGCGGCCGCCACCAGCGCGGCCCAGCTCGGCGGCCGTTTCCGGCTGGGGGTCGGCACCGGTGAGGCCCTCAACGAGCACATCCTGGGCACCCACTGGCCCGAGGCATCGGTCCGGCTGGAGATGCTGGAGGAGGCACTGCAGATCATCCGGCAGCTGTTCACGGGCGAGCGGATCAGCCACCGCGGCAAGCACTACACGGTGGAGAACGCCCGCCTCTACACGCTGCCCGACGAGCCGGTGCCGATCGACGTCTCCGCCTTCGGCCCGCAGGCCGCCGAGGTCGCCGCGCGCATCGGCGACGGGCTGATCACGATGACGCCCGACACCGCCATGGTCGAGCGCTTCCGCCGGGGCGGGGGCGGCGCCAAGCCGGTGTACGGCGGGCTCAAGGTGTGCTGGGGCCCGGACCGGCAGGCAGCGCAGCGCACCGCGCACCGCCTGTGGGCGAACGAGCATCTGCCCGGGGAACTCGGTCAGGTCCTGCCCACCCCGAGCCACTTCGAGCAGGCGTCCACGCTGGTCTCCGAGGAGCAGGTGGCGGCCGCCGTACCGTGCGGCGACGACCCGGACGCGCATCTGCGGGCCCTGTCCGAGTTCGTGGACGCCGGGTTCGACACCGTGTACGTCAACCAGATCGGCAAGGACCAGCAGGGCTTCTTCGACTTCTACCGCACCAAGATCCTGCCGGCCCTGCGCGGCTGACGGGCGCTGAGGGGCAGGCGAGGCCGTGAACGGGTCCGCGGACACGAGAGGGCTCGCCCTCATCGTGATCGACATGATCAACACCTACGACCACGAGGACGCCGACCTGCTCGAACCGTCCGCCCGCCGCGTCGTGCCCGTCCTGGTGGACCTGATCGGCAGGGCGCGGGACGCGGACGTACCCGTGATCTACGTGAACGACAACTTCGGGAGCTGGCGCTCCCACCACGGGGAACTCGTCGACACCGCGCTCGCGGGTCCGCACGCCGAGCTGATCGAGCCGATCAAGCCCGACGCCGACTCGCTGTTCGTGGTGAAGGCCCGGCACTCGATCTTCTACGAGACGCCCTTGTCCTATCTGCTGTGGAAGCTGAGCGTGCGCCATGTGGTGCTGTGCGGTCAGGTGACCGAGCAGTGCGTGCTGTACTCGGCGCTGGACGCGCACATCCGCCACCTCGGCGTCACCGTGCCGCAGGACGCGGTCGCCACCATCCATCCGCACTTGGCGGAAGCCGCCCTGGAAATGATGGACCGCAACATGGGCGCCCGGATCGTGCCGGCGAAGGCGGTCGACTTCGGGCCGGCCCCCCGATAGCGCGCTCCGCCCGCCGCCGTTACGCGCGCCGCACACGGGTACCCGTCGCCGCACCGGAGCAGACCCCGCAGAGCACGGAGGCCCGACCATGAGCAAGCGCGCCCTCGGAGCACCTCCCGCCGGTCTGGTGCCCGCGCTGCGTGCCGAGACCGACGCCGAGGTCCGGTTCGACCCCGGCAGCAGGGCCGCCTACGCCACGGACGCCTCCAACTACCGTCAGCCCCCGCTCGGAGTCGTGGTCCCCCGCACCGTCGACGCCGGTGCCCGCGCCGTGGAGGTGTGCGCCCGGCACGGTGTCCCCGTCACGTCCCGGGGCGGCGGCACCAGCCTGGCCGGACAGGCGACCAACACGGGCGTGGTGATCGACTGGAGCAAGTACTGCCACGCCCTGGTCCGCGTCGATCCCGACGCCCGTACCTGTGTGGTGGAGCCGGGCATCGTCCTCGACGAGCTCGACCGGCAACTCGCCGTACACCGGCTGAAGTTCGGGCCGAAACCCTCGACGCACAGCCACTGCTCGCTGGGCGGGATGATCGGCAACAACTCGTGCGGGGGCTCGGCGCAGGCGTACGGCAAGACGGTCGACAACGTCCGCCGGCTGGAGGTCCTCACCGCCGACGGGCTGCGTATGTGGGTGGGCCCGACATCGCCGGACGAGCGGGCGCGGATCGCCGCCCGCGGAGGGCGCGAGGCGGAGATCTACGCCGGCCTCGACCGCCTCGTCACCGAGTACCTGGCGGACATCCGCCGCGGCTTCCCGAAGCTGCCGCGCCGGGTCTCCGGCTACAACCTCGACTCGCTGCTGCCGGAGAACGGCTTCGACGTCGCCCGCGCCCTCGTCGGCAGCGAGGGCACCCTGGTCACCGTCCTGCACGCCGAGCTCGAACTGGTCCCGGTCCCCCCGTGCCAGTCGCTGCTGGTCCTCGGGTACGACGACATCTGCCGGGCCGCCGACGCCGTACCGCGGCTGCTGGAGCACTGCTCCCCCAGCCAACTGGAGGCCCTGGACGGGCGGATGGCGCAGCTGATGCGCGAGGAACACGCCTACCTCGACTCCCTCGACGCGCTTCCGGAGGGCGACAGCTGGCTGCTGCTGCAGTTCAGCGGGGACAGCCGGGAGGACGTCGACGAGCAGGCGCAGGCGCTGCTCGCGGCCGTCGGCCGTAGCGAGAAGGACGCCTCGGTGGCCTTCTCCGACGACCCGGAACGCGAGCAGCGGATGCTCAAGGCCCGCGAGGCCGGCCTCGGGGTGACCGCCCGCCCGCCGGACGACCGCGAGACCTGGGAGGGCTGGGAGGACTCCGCCGTACCGCCCGAGCGGCTGGGCGACTATCTGCGCGACCTGAAGCGGCTGTTCGCGGAGTTCGACTACGACCACCCGTCCCTGTACGGCCACTTCGGACAGGGCTGTGTGCACACCCGGATCCCCTTCGGACTGACCACGGCCCCGGGCGTGGCGGACTTCCGCCGTTTCCTGGAGCGGGCCGCGGACCTCGTGGCCTCCTACGGCGGCTCGCTGTCCGGTGAGCACGGCGACGGCCAGGCCAGGGGCGAGCTGCTGACCCGTATGTTCGGCGAACGGCTCGTGACCGCCTTCGGGGAGTTCAAGTCGCTGTTCGACCCCGGAAACCTGATGAACCCCGGCAAGGTCGTCGACCCGAACCCGGTCGACGGGCAGTTGCGCCTGGGCCCCGACTGGCGCCCGGCCCCGTCGGACACCCACTTCGGCTACCCGGAGGACGACCACTCCTTCACCCGCGCGGTGCTGCGCTGCGTCGGCATCGGCAACTGCCGCTCCCAGCAGGGCGGGGTGATGTGCCCCTCCTACCGGGCCACCCGGGAGGAGGAGCACTCGACGCGCGGCCGTGCCCGGCTGCTGTTCGAGATGCTCGACGGACATGCCGACCGGACGGTCACCGACGGCTGGCGCTCGACCGAGGTCCGTGACGCCCTCGACCTGTGCCTGGCCTGCAAGGGCTGCAAGTCGGACTGTCCGACGGGCGTGGACATGGCCACCTACAAGGCCGAGTTCCTCGCCCACCACTACGCCGGCCGGCCGCGCCCCGCCGCGCACTACTCGATGGGCTGGCTGCCGCTGTGGGCCCAGCTGGCCGAGCGCGCACCCCGCCTGGCGAACAGCGTCCTGAGCTCCCCCGGTCTGGGCCGGGCAGGGCGCCGGCTCGCGGGCGTGGATCCGGCCCGGCAGCCCCCGGTCTTCGCCGAGCGGTCCTTCGTACGGTGGTGGCGGGCCCTCGGCACCGAGCCGCCCGACCCGGCCGACCCGGCGACGGTGCTGCTGTGGCCGGACACCTTCGGCAACCACTTCCACCCGTCGGTGGCGATATCGGCGGTACGGCTCCTCGCGGACGCCGGCTTCCGCGTCGCCGTCCCCGAGGAGCCCGTCTGCTGCGGACTGACCTGGATCTCCACCGGCCAACCGGCCCTGGCGAAACGGGTGTTGCGCCGCTCGCTGCGGATCCTGCGGCCGTACCTCGACGCGGGCACCCCCGTCGTCGGCCTGGAACCCTCCTGCACGGCCGTTCTGCGCTCCGACGGCCCCGAACTGCTCCCCGACGACCAGGACATCCGGCGGCTGGCGGAGCGGACCCGCACCTTCGCCGAGCAGCTCGTGCACCACGCGCCCGGCGGCTGGGACCCGCCCCGGCTGTCCCGTGGGGCGACCGTGCAGACGCACTGCCACCAGCACGCGGTCCTGGGCTTCGACGCGGACCGGGAGCTGATGCGCCGCGCCCGGCTGAACGCCGATGTCCTCGACGAGGGCTGCTGCGGACTCGCCGGGAACTTCGGCTTCGAACGCGGGCACCACGAAGTCTCCATGGCGGTGGGTGAGTTGGGGGTGCTGCCCGCTGTCCGGGACGCGCCGCCCGGAGACCTGGTGCTCGCCGACGGCTTCAGCTGCCGTACCCAGATCGAGCAGGGCGACACCGGCCGCCGCGCGCTGCACCTCGCCGAGGCGCTGGCCCTCGGTCTCGACGGCAACCTGCCCTCCGAGCACCCCGAGCGACTGGCCCGGCGTACCGACCCGCCGTCCCGCACGGCCCGTTGGGCGACCACCGCGGGCGCCGCCGCACTGACGGGTGCCGCCGCCCTGGGAGCCGTGGCCCGGCTGCGCCGCTCCTGACCGTCACCCGCTCGGCGCCTGCCGGGCGGCCGGCTCGCGGGGCGTGGGTGTGACGGCCGGCGGCGTGAGGGTCGTCAGCGCGATGCGGTCGCCGGGGCGGGTGCGGGCGTAGAACCACTTGGCGTCCTCGGCGTCGAGGCCGATCCAGTCACCGACGGTTTCGTACTCGCCCACGGCCATCGGCTTGGTGTAGGTGCCGATGTAGAGGACCTGGTCCCGTGTGTCGCGCAGTTCGATCACGTAGGGAACGCTCACCTTCACGGGGCCCTTGGAGGGCACCTCGGCGGCCAGGTCCAGCGAGGTGTGCCTGGCCGCCACCGTCAGCGGGCCCGTGAACCCGGTCCGGCGGTCGAAGACCGAGAGGACCGGCAGCACCCGGCCGCCGACCGTGAGGGTCCGCTCGGGGAGGCGGAGCGTGCCGGAGACGGGCACGGGGACGGCCGGGGACGGCGGCACGGACTGGGCCGGGCCGCTCCTCGTCCCGTCGGCCGCCGGGGTCCGGGGCCGGTCCTGCCGGTCCCGGTGCCCGTCGAGGGCCGGGGTCAGGGCGAGGCCCAGCAGCACCAGGGCCGCGGCGCCCGTGCCGACGATGGCGGCGGCACGGCGGCGCCTGCGGCGCATCGCACGGGCGCGGATCCCGGCCCCGTCGACGACCGGCTGGGTCGCCCGGCTCGCGGCCAACTCGCGTAGTGCGGCGGAGAGTTCATCGGACACGGCCGCTCTCCTCCCGTACCGGCCCGTCGGCCTCGTCCGCCGCGAGGCGCTTCGCCAGCGCCGCCCGCCCCCGCGCCAGCCTCGCCTTGACCGTGCCCACGGGCGCACCGGTCTCGGAGGCTACCTGCTGCACGCTCAGGTCACACAGATGGTGCAGGACGATCGCCATCCGCTGGGCCTCGGGCAGTTCACGCAGGGCGGCCACGAGCGCGGTGTGCTCGGGGTCGGGCCCCGGCGTGGACATGGGTGGCGGGGTGCGCCGTACCAGTTCCAGCCAGCGTTTCGCCCGCCGCCAGCGGCTCACCGCCAGCCGCATGGCCACCGTGCGGATCCACGCCTCGGGGGCACTGTCCGCCAGGAACTGCTGCCGCCGGTCCCAGGCCCGTACGAAGGCCTCCTGCACGACGTCCTGGGCCTCGCCGTGGTCTCCGGTGAAGGCGTACAGCTGTCCGGTCAGCCGGGGGAACACGGCCGCGTAGAAGGCGTCGAACTCGTCCTCGGTCATGCCCCCACCGGAATCCGTGTCCTCTCCTTGCAACCCGGCCACCTCCGCCGTGCGTACAGGTCCCGTAGGTCGCACAGGTCGCATCCAGCGAAGCGCAACCCCACAGGGAAGACGACGCACCCGGGCTCCAGGCTCCCTCTTCCTCAACGGAGTTGGCTCGTCGGCTGCTCAACCCACCGGCGTGTGCGGCCACGACCGTGTTCCCGAGTCGAAGGACCGCCCACGTGCCAGACACCCACGACGTGCTCCCCGCCGGCCATGACTTCGCCGCGTACGCCCGTGCCAGCTGGCCCCGGCTGGTCGGGACCGCGCGGCTGCTCACCGACGATCCGGGTGCGGCGGAGGAACTGGTGCACAGAACGCTGGTGCGGATGTGCGCCCGGTGGCGCCGCGTTCCGCGCGACGACGTGGACTTCCATGTACGGCGCGCTCTGGTGCGCGGCCATCTGCGCCCGTTGCGTGGACGGCGGGCCGCGCGGCGGCGGGCCGTTCTCGTGCTGCGGATCTGGGAGGGGCTCGGCGACGCGGAGACCGCACAGCTGCTGGGCTGCTCGGTGGGCGCGGTACGGGCCCGCTTCAGACACGGGCTGAGGGCGGCCGGCGCCGACCCCGGGCGGCTGCGCGAGGTGTACGCCCGTGCCGTGGCGGACATGGTGCCGTCCGAGGTGCCGCTGGCGGACGTGCTGGCGCGGGGCGGGGTGCGGCGGCGACGCCGTGTCGCCGTGGCCTGCGTCGCCGGTGCGGCGCTGCTGGCGCCGGCCGCGCTGCTCGCCGCCGACCGGGTCGCGGGCGGCGGTGAGCGGGGCGGGAGTGCCGGGGGCGGCGCTCGTTCGGCGACCAGCTCGATCCGGGTGGTGGCGCCGGGCGAGCGGGTGACCGCCGGGCCGGGGGTGCGGGTGTGGCTGACCTCCGACGGCGGGCACTGGTCGGTGCCCGTGGTCGTCCCCTGGGACAACAGTCGCCGCCCGCTCGACGAACCGGGCGTCGACGTGCGGATGGACAGCGTGAACGGCGGGTTCTTCCTGTCGGGCGTCTTCCGCGGGCTGGACGGCGAACCGGGCCGCGTCGAGGTGCGCACGGGCGAGGGAAGCGCCACCGCGAAAGTCCTGGTCCTGGCGGGCAGTCCGGGCTGGGGCCTGTGGTACGCGAGCGCACCCGTGCCCGAGAAGGACATCAAGTCGGCCCTGTCCACCGAAGGGGACGAGCGGATCGTCACGGTGTACGACACCGCCGGCAAGGTCGCCGCCCGGTCGGACCGCGAGTGGTGGCGGATATGAACCGCAACGGGAGCGACAGGGCACGGCAGTCGAGCGGGGCCACTGCGTCGGCGCCCCGGCACCGCGAGCGCGCCCCGCTGCGGATCCGGTTCCGCCGCACCCGGGGCCGGCGCCTTCGCCAGCTGGGCTGCCTCTTCGTCACGCTGGTCGCGACGCTGTGCGCGGCGGCCGTGGTGGCGTACCAGCTGACGACCATCCCGAAGCCGCACCCCGAGACCGTCACCCAGAGCACCGTGTTCCTCGACGCGGACGGCGCCTATCTGGGCCGGCGCGGCCCGGTCGACCGCCAGGACGTCCCGCTGTCCGCGATCCCCCGGCATGTGCAGGAGGCGGTGATCGCCGCGGAGAACCGCTCCTTCCGCACCGACAAGGGGATCTCACCGCGGGCCATCGCGCGGGCGACGCTCGCGACCCTGACGGGCGGCGACCCGCAGGGCGGCTCCACCATCACCCAGCAGTATGTGAAGAACGCGCTGCTCAGCCCGGAGCGTTCGCTGTCCCGCAAGGCACGTGAGGCGCTCATCGCGATCAAGCTGGACCGCACCCGCGGCAAGGACGAGATCCTGGAGGGCTATCTCAACACCGTGTACTTCGGCCGGGGCGCCGCCGGGATCCAGTCCGCCGCGCGCAACTACTTCGGCGTGGACGCGAGGAATCTGACGGTCGCGCAGGGCGCGGCGCTCGCGTCCATCGTCAACATCCCCTCGTACTACGAGAAGGCGGGCTCCGATCCGAGGGTGACGGCGAAGCTCCAAGACCGCTGGGAGTGGGTGCTCGACGCGATGGCGGCGGGCGGGAGCATCACGGCGCGGCAGCGGGCGGCGGCGCGCTTCCCGGCGTTCCGGTTCTATCCGCCGGGCGAGACCGAGGGGCAGCGGCAGTATCTGATCGACGTCGCCGCGAAGGAGGCGGCGGACCGGCTCGGCATCACCGAGGACCAGCTGGCGAGCGGCGGCTACAACGTGACGACCACCTTCGACCTGGCGCTCCAGGACAGTGCCACGCAGTTGGTCCAGGGCCATCCCGGGGGCAGGGGCGGCGTCCGGGTGCACACCGCCGTCGTGGGGATGGTGCCGGGCGACGGGGCGGTACGGCTGCTGTACGGGGGCTCGGACTACGCGCGCCAGCCGTTCAACGACGCGGTGAGCGGGGCGGTGGAGGCGGGGACGGCGCTGGACCCGTTCGGCAAGCTCGCG
This sequence comes from Streptomyces sp. NPDC111802, assembly GCF_055634335.1. Lineage (NCBI taxonomy): Bacteria > Bacillati > Actinomycetota > Actinomycetes > Kitasatosporales > Streptomycetaceae > Streptomyces > Streptomyces sp. NPDC111802. The sequence goes on from NZ_JBVKCZ010000005.1 coordinate 311,218, forward strand.
TGGGCGGGCGAGCCCCTGCGCCGGCTGGTCGCGACCCCGGCGCCGACCCCGCTGAACCTGACGGCGGCGTACGCGACGCTCGCGGCGGACGGTGCGTACGCGGCGCCGTACACCGTCGCACGCATCACCCGCGAGGGCCGCACCGTCTACCGGGCGCGACCCGACGTACAGCGGGTGCTGGGCGAGAAGGAGGCGATCCTGGCGGGCACCCGCGCGGGGGCCGGGCCAGCGCCCGTCGATGCCGTCGGCCCGGCGGCCACGGGGCTGTTCACCACCGGCGGGGCAGGCGGCGGCACCACCCGCCGAACCGTGTGGACCACCGGCTACGACAGCCGGCTCACCCTGACGGTCGCCCTGTTCGCCGACCGGACGGGCGCCAGGAAGGGCACGACGGTACCGGCGCGGCTGCCGAACGAGCCGTCGCCCGTCGAGTTCGCGGAGGGGGTGGCCGCGGGGATCCGGGAGGCCGTCGGCTAGTAGTGCTTCGTTAGGTTGCGGGTTGTCTGCGGCTGCTCCGAGGGCTGGGCAGGGGGCGTCCGCAGGTGGTGCAGGTGCCGGTCCAGCACCTCAGCAGGTCCTGAAGAACGTCGAGGACCTGGTAGAGGGTCAGGCCGGTGTGCGGACTTTTGGGTCGAGCCGCCTGAGGGTG